>JBGTKR010000255.1:0-19282 GCA_041744535.1 Pyrinomonadaceae bacterium | reverse complement strand
AAACCGACGATTGAAGGACTTTACAACATCATCCAACTCGGCACGGGCGAAGAAACAAGCGTCGAACAACTTCCGCACCATATCGAATTTGACCGCGTTTATTTATACGGCGATAAGGAAGTCGGGCAACGTCGCGGAATTGCGGCAAATGGAAAACACATTATTATTAAAAATAGCTATTTTTCAGATTTTAAGCGAAAGGGCGAAGAATCACAGGCGATTGCGGCTTGGGCGACGGATGGACCGATCGAGATAAAAAATAATTTTTTGGAAGCGGCGGCGGAAAGTGTTTTGTTCGGCGGTGCGGAAAATAAGATGAAACTCGTCGCTTCGGACGTTACAGTTACGGATAACTGGATGAACAAGCCGATTGAATGGATGGGAACTGATTGGGTTGTTAAAAACTTTTTTGAAATAAAAAGCGGACGGCGGATGAAAGTTTCCCGAAATCTGATGACGAATAATTGGGCGATGGCTCAGGAAGGAACGGGCGTTTTATTTAGAACGGGAACGGACAGCGGACAACAGGCGGTTGTCGAAGACATCGAATTTTCCGACAATATTATGCGTGGATCGGGAAGTGCCGTAAACATCTTCGGCGGTGAAGGAAAGGGCGGACGACGTTTGACCATTAAAAATAATATATTTGAAGACATCAACGCCGAAAAATATGACGGACGCGGGTATTTTATAAAATCCACTACTTTTGATGATGTAACTATTGAAAATAATACTGTTATTCATACAGGAAGCATTGCCATCGCTTACGGTGAACCGCTCAGAAATTTTGTTTTTCGCAACAATATTGTCTTTCAAAACGAATATGGATTTTTCGGCGACGGCGGTTTACTCGGACAAAAAACTTTTGACAAACATTTTCCAAAAGCCATCGTAACAAACAATATAATCGTCGGAAGCGATGCGGCAACTTTCGGCAGAAATAATTTTTATCCCGTTTCGATTCGGCAGATCGGGTTTGTTGATTATCAAAATGGTAGTTATAGTTTGAGTTCAAATAATCCTTATAGAAATAAGGGTTTCGATGGCAAACAGATCGGAGCAAATCTTGACCCGAAAACGGTTGGCGGGAAATAATAAAATAATGGAAAACGGATAATGGAAAACGGATAATTTAAGAGATAATCAGGGCTTTCTCATAAAAATAATCTCAGCCGGAACGCGGACGATTCGTCCGCCCGTTTGCACGCTCTTAGCGTTGCAAATGGTTCAAGTTTATTATCTATCTGAAATGTTCAAATTTATTTGTTTGGTTAAGATTAAGCAAAAAGTTAATCATCCGAGATAATAAACTTGAGCCGTTTGCCTGCTTTCGCGACAAACGGGCGGACGAATCGTCCGCGTTCCCGGTGAAACCGACTTTTATTTCTATGAGAAAACGATAAAAAGATAATAATTTCTCTTGAATTATTCGTTTTTTATTGCCGACTTATTTAACGGCGTATATAAACTTTATAAGCATCATTTTCATATCCTAATTTGTATTCTTCTTTTAACAGACGCGGAAGATATTCGTAGAATTCGGGAAAGAAAATTTTTGAATCTTGCCACGAACTTTCAACTTGTGAATCGTAAACAATAAATTTCGGTCTTTTGCCCGATGTGTAAGCAAATTCTCCGTCGTCTATAAAATTCTTGGGGAAACCCAAGCCGAAGCCGAGATCGGATTTGCCCATAATCAAATCGTTTTCGGTGGAGTTTTCCTTTAGAAAAGCGATGGTCGGTTTGTATAATCTGCCGTAAGTATTTTGTTTGATACGCAAGCCGATGCCGCCGATTTGCAGCATTATGAAAACGGATACTCCGCCGAATAATGCAAGACGGAAAACAGGGTTTGAGTGATTATTCCACGCCCAATTTATCCAGACGGCGAAACAGACAACATAGAGCGGAATAATATGAATCAGATAATAAGTCTGTTTTTGTCCGTCTAAAACCGAGAGTGAAATAAAATAGATTCCGATTAGAACGAGTAATGCAAAATAGTTGCGATTGTTCCGCAATTCTTTTGTAAAGATCAAACCGAAAACTCCGACGATGTAGCCGATCAAAATAAGACTTTTTAAATATATCGGTCCCGAATGTCCGCCTGTTGTTGCTCCGAGTCCGAAGGCGTGCGGGTATCTTTCGGTAAATTCTTTGATAAATCCCTGCAACGGTGCAGAAAATCCTTCTAAACGTCCGCTCATTTTGGCATTTCCCGAAAATTGTTCCCTGAATGCTTCAAAGTCCTGTAAAATCCAAGTTCCGAAACCGATTCCGCCGATGATATAAGGAAGTGCGGCAAGAAATATGTGTTTCAGGCGTATTCGCCGAAAGTCGAAATAAACGGTCAAAAACGCCAAACCGACAAAAGCCATAATCCCGTTTGAATGAGTCAAACCCGAAAGCATCACGAGCGTTTGACTGAAAAGTATCGCTTTGGAAAAATCCTTTTCACGAAAATATAAATAAACCGCAATTCCCGCAGATCCAAGCGATGCACTCATCATATCCATACGAGCCATCGAAGCCGTAACGATAACCATATACGAACAGGCAATAAGTCCCATCGAAAGCAATGCGGTGTTTTTATTTTTTGAAAGTTTGAGAGTGATAAAATAAATCGAAACGAGCAGAATAATTCCCCAAAATGTCGAAACCAGCCGCATTGTAAAAAGGCTTGCACCGAAGACTTTGAAAAACGCCGCCGAATTCAGGAGAAAAAGCGGCATAACCCAGTAAGTTCTTTGACTTATACGGCTTGAATACATATTCGGATTGTCGAGAACGGTTGTGCCGAAATGTCCTTCGGTTACTAAATTCATCGCCGGACTTGCAAACATTCCCTCATCAACTTCGGGACGATAAGTCAGATTGCTGGCAGTTGCCAAGCTGATAAAAATCAGAATTATCAAGACAAAAATTATAGTATGCCGTTTATCGAATATTAAAAATGACTTCATACTTCTTGGTTTTTCGTAATTTAAATTATTAAAGATTTATTAATTATACTCCTAATAGAACGGATATTCACAAAAATGGATAATGAGAGTAATTATGATTTTTATTGAGTAAATTGGTTCTACTGAGAATTTAGTGGAAACAAAGGCGGAAACAAGGGCAGTTATGGAGGGTGCTGTTTGATTAGAAACTTGCTGATTTGCCAACAGCACCCTTGTTGACACGCGGGTTTCTGCATCGGTTTAGTCTAATTTAATTTTGTTCGATTACTTAGTCTGGAAAAATTCCTGATAAATTGGAAAAAATAACCAAATCAAACTTTTTACAAATATGCGTAAAAGATTAAGCATTATAATTCCTGCCTATAACGAGCAGGAACGACTCGGCGGTTCGGTGAATGAGGTTCTTCGATTTATTGAAAATGAAAAACTCGATGCGGAATTAATTGTAGTTGACGACGGCTCAAGCGACGAAACTGCGGATGTTGCCCGAAAGGTTTGCGGTGAATTTCCCGGAATTGCAGCAAAAGTTATTCGCTACGAAGAAAATCGCGGCAAAGGTTTTGCGGTGAAAACGGGACTTTTGGAAAGCATCGGCGACACGGCGGTCTTTTCCGATGCCGATCTTTCCACGCCGATTATGGAACTTTACAAACTTATCAAACCGATTGAAAGCGGAAAATTTGATGTCGCATTCGGCTCGCGTGCGTTGGATAGAAGTCTGATCGGTAAACGACAACCGTGGCGGCGTGAGCAAAGCGGGAAGATTTTTAATCTGATCGTCAGAACAATTACGGGATTGCCCTTCTGGGATACGCAATGCGGTTTTAAGGCTTTTAATATGAAAAAGTTTCGTCCGCTTTTGAATTCAATGAAAATCGAACGCTTCGGTTTTGATGTCGAATTTTTGTATGCGGCGAATCTGCATAATTTAAAGTTAAAGGAAATTCCCGTCCGTTGGGATCACGATGAGCGGACAAAGGTAAATGTTTTTCGGGACAGTCAGCGAATGTTCAACGAGGTCATACAGATTCGTCGAAATGCAAAAAATGGGATTTACAATGAAACGATAAATGAAGTTGAGAAATTAATGGAATTTATTGAAGTAGTGAATTAATTTTTGAAATCAATTTTAAAGATCAAAGGCGTAAAATTATAATTTCTCAAGCAAAGCCTTAAATCGCTCGTCATCGCGGAGCGAATCGAGGCTTTTGTCGGTTTCGTATAGAGGTTTGTTTTCATTGCCGAGCCTGACCGCACGATTGAGCCATTCAAACGCCAAGTCTTTTTCATTCAAGATCGCATAAGCCGCACCGACCCAGTAAGCCATATCGTGATCGGCTTTTGAAATGCTCAGAGCTTCAGGAGTAAGCTGTTCGCGGGCTTCTTCCGATTGTCCGTTTCTGGCAAGAAAAACTGCATAAAGCGGGCGGATTCCGTCCATTCTCGGATTTTCCTCCAGCACCTTTCTGATCATATCAATCGCTCTTTCAAATTCCCCCATATAAAAAAGCGTAGCGGAGCGGAAAATTCGGATCATCGGGTGATTCGGTTCGATCTTCGCACCTTTGTCCAATTCCTTCAAAGCCCTTTCGTGATCGTCCAGATAATTATAAATTCTCGCCCGATTATAGCTGGCGACGACCTTTGCCGCCGGATCGAGTTTGACGAGTTTTTTATAGCTTTTTAATGATTCTTCATAATTTCCGTCAAGGCGGTCAATTACACCTTTGACAAAATAGATCGGTGCTTCGTTCGGAAATTGTTCCTGAAGGAGTTTTATTTCTTCACGGGCTTTTCGCTTTTCGCCGCGTGCCATATGGATCATTACGAGCAGAACGCGGGCTTCGGAAATATTTTCGTCTAACAAAAAAGCCTTCTGAAAAGCGTTTTCGGCGTAGGTATAATCTTCGGCTTCGCCCATTCCTTTAAAAACCCGATTGGCGTAGCAAGCTCCCAAACCGCTGTATGCCAGAGCAAATTCTGGATCGAGTTCGATAGCACTCTTAAAATTCGCAATCGCTTCTTCGCAGTCTTCATTGGCGACCGTGCGGAAAATAAATCTGCCGAAATTATCTCTCCCTCGTAAGTATTGCTCGTAGGCTTCGGCGTTTTGAGTCGGACGGCGACCGAGAACTTGCTGTTCTTTATCGGATAATTCAAGGCTTAAACCGTCTAAAATTCGATGAGCGATAGTGTCCTGCAAGGCAAGAATATCTTCGCCCTCGACATCAATTCTGTCGCTCCATAAAATATCACCCGTAACGACATCCAAGAGCTGTGCGGTTACACGAATTTTTTCACCGGCAAGTAAAAATCCGGCGGTCAGGACGGCGTGAACCTGTAAGTCGCGTCCGACCTTTTTGGCATCGTAATCCTTGCCCTGAAATTTCGCAATAACCGAACTCGGACGAACGATCAATGATTTTAACTGTGCAAGTTCGGTAATCACCGCGTCCGCCAAGGCAAATTCGTAAAAATCGGTGGACGGGTCTTTGCTCAAATTTTTGAACGGCAGGATCGCAATGCTTTTTTTCTCTCTGCCCGTTCCGGTAAATGTCGTATCGGGCGAATAAGTCGGTGTAACCTGTATTGACGGCACGATTGAGGAGGATATTTGAAGCGAATCATCCGAACCCGTCTTGCCCGTTATCCAGTTCCACGCACGTTTGACGGGGCTTTCGGTTTCCAAGTGTTTCGGTTTAAAAGTGTCGCTCTGCATTACCGGAGTGCCGGAAATTTCCTGTAAAACCTCACGCAGATCATCACGCATTTTTGAGATATTCTGATAACGGTTGTTAGGATTTTTTGCCAGAGCCTTGTTTAAAATCGCCTGTAAATGCGGCGGAATCGGTTCGGGACGCATTTCACTAAGCGGAGTCGGTGTGCCGTGCAGAACTTCGTGGCGGACATCTATCACCGTATTGCCTTGAAAAGCCCAGATGCCCGTAAGTAATTCGTAAAGCAAAACGCCGGTTGAAAAAATATCCGCCCGGTGATCGGTCTTTTCGCCTTTAGCCTGTTCGGGTGCGGCATAAGTTGCCGTGCCGTATGGAATGCCGAGTTCGGTCAGATCGGTCTGGTCAACTCCTTTCGCCGCCGGATTCATCTCATCCTGTAATAATTTTGCCAATCCGAAATCCAGAATCTGGACACGCCCCGAATTTGTTACCATTATATTTCCGGCTTTTATATCGCGGTGAATTATATTTTTTGAATGGGCATAAGCCAGAGCATCGCAAACCTGTATGGCGATCTGCAAAGCACTTTTTAACTCGAGCGGTTTTCCGTCCACAAGCTGCCGCACGTTTTTTCCGGCGACATACTGCATCGCAATATAGAAAACGCCGTCATCTTCGTGATAATCATAAACCGTGCAGATATTCGGATGGTCCAATTTTGAACACAATTTCGCCTCGCGTTCAAACCGCTTGAAATTTGCGGTCTTGGACGTTAGCTCAGGCGGCAAAACTTTGATGACGACTTCGCGGTCAAGTTTTGTGTCGCGGGCTTTATAAACCGTTCCCTGCCCGCCCGCACCGAGTTTTTTTAGGATTTCGTATTGATGAATTCTTGAACCAACCATACTTATAATTTTGATTTGATTTGTCGGTCTTTGGTTGGAAATAACTGCATAAGTTTGTGATAAATTATTAAAATACGCAAGTGCTGAATGGTAATTAGTAATAAGTAATTGATAATTGGTGTTGGTAGATTCCAAAATATAAATATTTTACCAATTACCAATCACCAATTACTAAAAATCCAAATAAAAAAATCGGCAAACTGCCGACTAATCAACTATGATCGTTCAGCCGCGTAATTCGTCGCCCCAGCCCGATTGAACATATTCACCGTTTTCGACAATGCACGGAACTGTAATATTTCCGGCGGAGTATTCAAGCATTTCATTCTGCCGCTGTTTGTCGTTTTGAGCATCATATTCGGTAAATTCAATGTTATTTTCGGTATAATGATCTCTGGCTTTGTCGCAATACGGACAGCCCGGTTTTGTATAAATTATTAATGACATATATTCTTAATTCTCCTTCATATAAAAAAACAGTTTAACAACAGAATTCAATTTATAAAAGTTGGCAAAAGCTATGCAAATAAACAAAGACCTTTTTGAGCCGTTTGAAAAACTCGTCGAAATAGAAATCCTTGGCGAGAAATATCGAGTTCCCGAAAATAACACACTTCTGCGATGTTTCCAATATCTTTCGATGGAATCAATTTCCTTCGGCGATTTTTGCTGGAACGGTGATTGTTTGAATTGTCAGATTTGGATAAAAAACGGCGACAAGGAAAAACCTTTAATGACCTGCCGTGCAAAGGTTGAGGAAGGAATGCGGATTGTTAGAATGGCGGAGGAGATTAGGTTAGAAGTGAGAAGTGAGAATTGAAAAGGATTTTATCTGCTTCTCACCTATAACTTCTCACTTCTCACTTAATGAAGGTCGTATTTCGGAACGCTTGGATCAATTTCATCCGACCAAGCACCGATTCCGCCGATCAGATTTTTCATATCACCCTTAAAACCCGCTTGCTGCAAAACCATTATTGCTCTTGCACTGCGTCCGCCGCTTTTGCACTGCATAATAATTTCTTTATTTTCATCGAGTTCATCCATACGTTTTGTAATTTCGCCGAGCGGAATTAATTTCGCACCTTCAATTTTGGCAATTTCCCACTCATCCGGCTGACGAACATCAATCAATTGAAAATCCTCACCCGCATCCATTTTTTCCTTTAATTCTTTAACCGTAATTTCCTGCATAGCTTTCTCCCGTAAATTTTAGTCTTTCTTTTTATAAACCTATCGCAACTTTTCTGCAAATTTGATAAATGGATTGTGTCCCGATATTTTTGAGGTGAAATTTATAAAAACGCTTCATTTACAAATCTTTACAATAGTTTTCTTCTGATTCTGCACCCAAATATTATACAATTTTTTTATTTGAGAAATTATATGTTGTCCGGTTTTCATTTCAGACGAGAAAGCGTCGGCAAATTGTTGGCAGGTTTTCTACTGTTTACTTTCGGTTTGTCCTGCGGATTTTCCAAAACGGAAGATGCAAATAAAGCTAAGACAGAAGAAAAACAAACAGTTAATGTTACGGTTGGTAAAGCCGTCGCACGGGAAGTTCCGGCGTTTATACAGGCGACGGGCAGTTTGACTGCTAATGAAACTTCCGACATCGCACCGAAAGTTGCAGGAAAAGTAACCAATGTTTATGCAAATGTCGGCGAATTTGTCGGAAGCGGAAAGATCATTGCAAAAATTGATGACAAAGATGCACGTCTTCGTCTGGCGGAAGCCGAAGCAAACGTAAAGCAGTCGCAAGCCGCCGTTCGTCAAGCCGAAGCACGCCTCGGTCTATCGCCGAACGGAAAATTTAATTCTTCGGCAATACCGGAAGTCCGGCAGGCAAACGCAAATTATGAACAGGCTCTTGCCGAACTGCGGCAAGCCGAAGCAAATGAAAAGCGTTACCGCGAACTGGTCGAAACGGGCGATATTTCGATGGTTAATTACGAACAGTATCGCACCAATCGTGATACGGCACGGGCGAGAGTAAATGCTGCCAAACAGGCACTCGAAGCTGCCGCCAATGCTGCCAAACAAAACAATCAGGCGATCAAAAGTGCGGAAGCCGCAGTTGAAGCCGCACGAACTCAGGTTGCCACGGCAAGACAAGCGGTTGCCGATACTGTAATCAAATCTCCTTTTTCCGGTTTTATCAGCGAGCGTCCCGTAGCTGTCGGTGAATATGTAACTTCTTCGACTCCCGTTGCAAAAATTCTTAAAACAAATCCGATTAAAATTGAAATACAAATTGCCGAAGCCGACATTCCGCAAGTGAAAATCGGCAACGGCGTTTCCATTGAAGTTGACGCATATAAAAACCGCAGATTCGGCGGAGTTGTAACGGCGATAAATCCGGCAGTTGATCCGGCTTCGCGGGCGGCAACGGTCGAAGCACAAATTCAAAACGATAACAACTCTTTGCGTTCGGGAATGTTTGCAGCGGCAAGAATTACACGCGAAGGCGGAAGCACGGGAGTTTTTGTTCCGAAACCGGCAATCTACAACGATCAGGCGACACAAAGCTATCGCGTGTTTGTTATAAAAGACAATGTTGCAAAACTCCGTGTCGTTCAGCTTGGAATGGAAGAAGACGAATATTACCAAATTTTATCGGGTGTAAATGCTGATGAAACTGTCGCAACGAGTAATTTGCAGCAACTTTATGAAGGAGCGAACATTCGTGTTCAGTAAGGGAGATTTTTATGCAGTGGTTGGCTGAAATTTGTGTTAAACGTCCGGTTTTTGCAACCGTAATCATTTTATTTTTGACGGTTGTCGGCGGGTTCAGCTTTTTTACGCTCGGAGTTGATCGTTTTCCGAAAATTGATGTGCCGACTATCTCGGTTTCAACTTCAAATCCCGGTGCTGCTCCAGAGGAAATTGAAACGGAAATTACGGATTATATCGAAGGTGCGGTCAATACCGTTCCCGGCGTTGAGGAAATGCGTTCGAGTTCTTCGCGTGGACGCTCGAATGTAACCGTTACTTTTAATCTCGAAAAAGACCCCGATCAGGCTTATCAGGAATTACAGGAAAAAGTTTCGAGTGTGATAAACCGTCTGCCGGAAACGGCTGATCCGCCGACGATCAGAAAATCCGATCCAGACTCTTCTCCGGTTTTAATTTATTCGGTTTCCGCCCCGCGTTCCGCAATCGAATTAACCGATTTGGTCGAAAATCTGATTCAGGAAAGAATCGAATCGGCGGACGGTGTCGGTGAAGTGCAGATTTTCGGTGCGAGAGAAAGAGTTGTAAAAATTTTAATAAACCCCAATCGTTTGCGTGCATATAATTTATCGGTAACGGATGTAACTAATGCAGTTCGTTCGCAGAATCTGGAACTTCCGGGCGGAGATCTAACGGAAGGAGCAACAACTCTCGGTTTGCGGACGATGAGCAAACTCACCGACATTGAGCAATTCAATGACATCGTTATCACGACCAAAAACGGATTTCCCATTAAGATCAGAGACATCGGCAGAGTTGACGACAGCGGTGCGGACGCAACTTCCGCCGCTTCTTTAAACGGTGTGCAGTCGGTTTCGGTAGCGGTTCGTAAACAATCCGGTTCAAATACGATTGAACTTATCAACAACGTCAAGGCGAGAATGGATGAAATCATTCCGAATTTGCCGGAAGATTTTACGGTCGTTAAAACACGCGATCAATCGGAATTTATCGAAAATTCGCTTCACGCAATCGAAGAACATCTTATAATCGGCGGATTTCTGGCGGCACTCGTCGTGTTTTTCTTTTTATGGAATATTCGCACGACAATTATTGCCGCACTCGCCATTCCGACTTCGATTATCGCTACATTCGCCGTTATTGCCGCACTCGGTTATTCGCTCAATCAAATGACGATGCTTGCTTTGACTTTAATGGTCGGAATCGTGATTGATGATGCGATTGTCGTTTTGGAAAACATCTATCGTTTTGTCGAAGAAAAGGGAATGTCGCCGTATCAAGCGGCAATCGAAGGCACGAGGGAAATCGGTCTGGCGGTTTTGGCAACGACACTTTCATTGCTCGCCGTCTTTATTCCCGTCGGTTTTATGACCGGAATTGTCGGCAGGTTTATGTCTTCGTTCGGTTTAACGAGTGCTTCGGCAATTGCGGTTTCGCTAATTGTTTCATTTACGATTACACCGATGCTTGCGGCTCGCTGGATAAAAGCGAAAGTTAGACATCCAAAAACAGATGAGGGAAAATTAGAACCAGAAGATTCCGAATTTAAAGTTCGACATTCGGTAATTGATGATACAGATGAACCGAATTCCGAATTTTTAGAAAATTTTGATGAACCGGCGAATCTGGGAACTTTGGAATTGGAACAGGAAGTTCATTCCGGCGAAGACAGCAAGGATTCATGGTTTTATCGCAAAGTTGACGGCACATACACTTGGCTTTTGAAAATTTCGATGCGTTTTCGCTGGGCGGTTGTTTTGCTGTGCGTTTTGGTCGTGGCTTCGATTTACCCGCTTTTTAATTTTGTCGGAATGGCTTTTTTGCCGGATGAAGACGAATCGGCGTTTGACGTAAACTTACGAGCACCGCAAGGGACGGCACTTTCGGCAACACAATCAATGCTCGACCGCATCGCCAGAGATATGCGTGAACAAATGCCGCAGGTCAAAAGCACACTGGTTTTAGCCGGTTGGGGCGGCGGCAATTCGGGCAGAATTTTCGTAACGCTCAAACCCGTTTCCGAACGCGATGTTTCGCAAGCCGATCTGATTAACACTGCCCGCAAAATCACAAAAAAATATTCAAGCAAAGATTACCGTGTAAATATTTCCGGTTCGTCTTCGATTTCGGGAAGTTTAGGCTTAGGACGCGGCGGTTCGGGAATCGGTTTTTATATCGCCGGACCCGATCAGGAAAAACTCAATCAATACGGCGAACTGCTTGTCAAAAGGCTTGAACAAGACCAGCTTTTCCGCGATCCCGATACTTCAAATGAAGAAGGCTCGCCCGAATTGCAGGTCATTATTGACCGTCAAAAAGCGGCTGATTTAGGCGTAAAAGCGGGCGATGTCGCTCAGGCTTTGAATATTTTTGCTGCCGGACAGCAGATTTCGACCTTCAGCGAAGGAACGGAGCAATACGACGTTTACGTGCAGGCGGATGAACCATACAGACGCGACCGCAGTAATTTGCAGTATTTTACGGTCAATTCGTCCGGCGGAATTCCCATCGGTCTGGAAAAACTCGTTAAAATCGAAGAAAGTAAAAGTCCTTCTTCGATCAGCCGTCTGAATCGTCAGAGACAAGTTACGATTTCCGCCGGACTTCCGCCGAATACTTCGGAATCGGATGCTTTGAAAAAACTCGAATCTTATGCTGAAGAATTAAATCTTCCGGCGGAATACCGCACGGGAGTTACAGGACAGTCGAAGGAATTAAACCGTGCTTATAATGCTTTTCTATACGCATTTATGCTGTCGTTTGTGTTTATGTATCTGATTCTGGCGGCACAGTTTGAATCGTTTATTCATCCCGTAACGATTTTGCTGACGCTGCCGCTTTCGATTCCGTTCGCACTTCTTGCAACGGCACTTGCCGGACAGACTTTGAATATATTTTCCGCCCTCGGAATTTTGCTTCTTTTCGGAATCGTCAAGAAAAACGCAATTTTGCAGATAGATCATACAAATCATCTGCGTAAACAAGGCTTGGAAAGATACGAGGCGATCATTCAGGCAAACCGCGACCGCTTGCGTCCGATCTTGATGACGACGCTCGCACTCGTCGCCGGAATGATTCCTTTGACACTCGGAAGCGGTGCCGGAGCGGCAACAAACCGTTCAATCGGAGTTTTAGTTGTCGGCGGACAATCGCTCTGTTTGCTCTTAACACTTTTGGCAGTTCCGGTTTTCTATTCGATTTTTGATGACGCACAGGAATTAAACATCTGGCACGGAATCTCAGGAAAATTCGGTAATTTCAAAATAAATACTTTGCGTCCTGTTTATGAAAAATTTACCGGAATATTCAGAACTTCCAAGCAAAAAGAGAAAGAAACCGGAGAAGTTGAAGATACGGATTTAGGTGGTGATGGTTATGCTGAACCGAAAAGTAGTAGAAGTTAAAATGATTTTGATCTATTTATTTAGAAAATTTTGTCCGGTTCTTTTAGCGATTTTGTTTTCGCATTTGAGCTTTTCTGCACAAACGCCGCAAGCGACTCCGCCGCCGAATCAGCCGCCTGAGCCGCCGACGGAAATTCAGCGTCAGAATAACCGGACACAGCAGGATAATCCACAGCCGAATCAGCCGACGGTTCAAGATCAAACGACGAATCCCGTTCAACAAATTCAGCCGCAGGGGACACAACCGACTCAAAATGTGGGAACTTCCGGCGGAATTGCTCCGGCGGTTCTGCCTGATGATCCGCCGCCCGTCGCACCTGATTTTGAAGCACCGATCCGCCCCTTGCCGAGTGCCGAAAGAGTCGGTATAGATAATGCCAATCAGTTACCGCTGACTTTGCAGGAAGCAATCGAAATGGCTCTGCGAAACAGCAATGATATTGACGCAACCCGCAACGACGTGCAGGTTGCCGAATTTAATTTGCGGGCGGCGGAAGGAATTTATGATCCACTGCTTGTTTCACGCAGTTTTTTTGAAAGTGCGACGACACCGACGGCTTCGACCATCGGCGGTGCGACAAACGGTTCGGTTACGCAAAAACGCTTTTTCGGTTCAGCCGGAGTCAGCGGATTTTCACCCTTTGCGGGCGGTTATTATACGGCGGATTTTACTTCTTCGCGTTTGACGACCAGCAACAACAACGCGACGCTCAATCCGCAGTTTCCGTCCGCATTGACATTTTCTTACATTCAGCCGCTTTTTCGCGGGAGAAAAATTGACAATAATCGGCGGCAAATCGAAATTGCCAAGAAAAATCTGAGTTTAACGGATTCGCAATTTCGCCAGCGTGCCATCGAAGTTATCGCACAGATCGAACAGGCTTACTGGGATTTAACTTACGCTCTGCGAAATTTGCAGGTGCAGATTGATGCTGTAAAACAGGCAAGACAACAACTTGAGAGCAATCAAAGATTAGTCGCTAAAGGTGCTTTAGCTCCGATTGATATTATCGCCGCAAATTCGCAGATCACGACATTTGAGCAAAATGTTTACACGGCACAAGAAACTGTAACAAGAGCAGAAAATAATTTGAAAATTATGATGCTGCCGGACAGAACTTCTCCCGAATGGTCGCGTCCGATCACGCCGGTTTCCGAAGTCAGTCTTGATGTTCCACAGATCGGTTTGGAAATTGCGACTATCGAAGCATTAAAAAATCGCCCCGAAATTTCTCAACTGCAAACGAGTGCGGAAATTAATAAAGTTGACGAAAGATATTTCCGCGATCTGACAAAACCGCAAATTGATTTGATCGGAACATATACTTCACAAGGTTTAGCGGGAACGGAAAGAGTCCGCACGAGCGGCTCGACCACTTCGGCTCTAACCGATAGAGTCAATCAACTTTCGACGCTCGCCGGACTCGATCCCTTACCGCAAAATACAACCGTTTCCACAGTTCCGCCGAATCTGACGGGCGGTTATTTCAGTTCGCTCGGAAATTTAATTGCACAGGATTATCCGACCTATCAAATCGGCGTGCAGATTTCTCTGCCGTGGGGAAATAATGTGGCAAAAGCAAATCTCGGAAGAACTTTAGTCCAAGCCGACCGCATTAAAAATTTGCAGGCACAGCAGGAACAAATAATTGAAGCCGAAGTCAGAAATTCCTTACAGGCTTTGCGTTCATCCGAAGCAAGACTCGCTTCCGCACTCGCCAGCCGCCAATCCGCCGAACAGCTTTTTGCCAGCGAACAACGCCAATTTCGTGCCGGAACGACGACTTTTTATCTCGTTCTCCAACGCCAAACCGAATTAATCACCGCCCGCGGACGCGAACTGCAAGCCCAAACCGATTTAAATAAAGCGATTTCAGAATTTCAACGTGCCACCGGAACAACGCTGACGGCAAATGATGTCAGCGTTACCGACGGAACGAATCTAATAAAAAAGAATCCGAATACAACAATAGTTCGTAATTTCCCGTCTGTTAAGGATGAAGGGAATAAATAGGTTGTAATTTGTTATTTTGCGGCTTTTTTGCCTTTTAATCTCTTTTCCATCTCCAAGATGGTCTTTGTCGTTTGCAAAACCGTGTCGGGATTAAGCGAAATTGAATTTATTCCTTTTTCGACTAAAAACTCTGCAAATTCGGGATAATCCGAAGGGGCTTGTCCGCAGATGCCGATTTTTTTATTGTTGCGAATGGCGGATTCGATGGCGATGGCGACCATTTTTTCGACTGCTCCGTTTCGCTCGTCGAATAAATGAGCGACCATTTCGGAGTCGCGGTCAAGTCCGAGTGCGAGTTGCGTTAGATCATTTGAACCGATTGAATACCCGTCGAAGACTTGAAGAAATTCATCGGCAAAAACGACATTGGCGGGAAGTTCGCACATTGCGTAGATTTCGAGATCGTTTTCACCTTGTTTAACGCCGAATTCCGCCATCAGTTTGATAACTTTTTCGGCTTCTTCAACCGTTCGCACAAACGGGATCATCGCTTTAACATTGGTCAAACCCATATCTTCGCGGACTCTCTGCATTGCCTGACACTCGAGGCGAAAGCCCGCTTTGTAACGGTCATCGTAATAACGCGAAGCACCACGAAAACCGAGCATCGGGTTTTCCTCGTCGGGTTCGTATTCTTCACCGCCGATAAGTCTGGCGTATTCATTCGATTTGAAATCCGACATCCGAACAATAACGGGTTTCGGATAAAACGCCGCCGCGATTTTGGCGATTCCTTCAGCGAGTCTTCTTACGAAAAACTCTTTCGGGTCTTCTTCGCCGATCTTTTCGGCAATTATTTTAACATCGGTTTGCTTTTTCAGATTCGGGTAATTTATCAAAGCCATCGGGTGTATGCCGATATGATTATTGATGATAAATTCGAGTCTAGCTAAACCAACGCCGTCGTTCGGATACATCGAAGCGTTAAACGCCAAATCGGGATCGCCGACGTTCATCATAACTTTTGTGTCGGGGCGTTTGTCGGATTTAATGATGGTTTTTTCAACCGTAAAATCAATTTTGCCGTAATAAATATTTCCCACCGCACCTTCCGCACAGGAAACGGTTACATCCGTTCCACTCCGCAGTTTTTCGGTTGCATCGCCCGCACCGACGATGCAGGGAAGTCCGAGTTCACGGCTGATTATCGCACTATGACAAGTTCTGCCGCCGCGGTCGGTAACGATTGCCGAAGCCCGTTTCATAATCGGCTCCCACGCCGGATCGGTCATCGAAGTTACAAGAATATCGCCTTCTTTAAAATCTTTTATACGGTCGGGATCAAGCAAAATATGGACTTTTCCCTGCCCGATCTTTTCGCCGACGGCGACTCCCGTAACTAACGGCGTTCCGTGATTATCGGACAAAGTATAGTTTTCAATATAGTTTTGTTCCTTCCGTGCGTGGACGGTTTCGGGGCGTGCCTGCAAAACGAAAAGTTCGCCCGTCGTGCCGTCCTTCGCCCATTCGATGTCCATCGGCTGATGTTTTCCCGCACGTTTCGAGTAATGGTCTTCAATCGCACACGCCCATTGTGCAAGCTGCAAAACTTCAAATCCGGCAAGACAAAAACGGTTTCGCTGCGAATCAACTACATCCCGAACCTGCGTTCCCGTTTCATCATCCGCAAAAACCATTTTGACTTCCTTAACGCCCATTTTGCGTGTGATGATCGGACGAAAACCTTTTTTCAAAGTCGGTTTAAAAACGATCCATTCGTCCGGCGTTGCCATTCCCTGAACAACCGCTTCGCCCAATCCCCACGCACCGTTTATCACGACCGCATCCCGAAAACCGCTTTCCGTATCGAGCGTGAACATCACACCCGAACAAGCCGTATCCGAGCGAACCATCGGCTGAACACCAATCGAAAGTGCAAGATCAAAATGGTCAAAACCTCTCGCCTGCCGATAAGAAATCGCCCGATCAGTCCAAAGGGACGCAAAACATTCGTGGCACGCCTGAATCAAACGCCTGTCGCCTTTGACATTCAAAATCGTGTCCTGCTGTCCGGCAAAAGAAGCATCCGGCAAATCTTCCGCCGTCGCCGAAGACCTGACCGCAACCGGAAAATTTTTAATGCCCATTCGCTCGCCCAAACTTTTATGAGCGTCCCAAATCGCGTGGCGAAGTTCGTCCGGGAAAGGAGTTTCAAGCATCAAATTTCGTGCTTCGCTTCCGACTCGTTCGAGTTCATCCAGATTTTCGACATCCAGATTTTTTAATAGTTTTTGGAGATTCTGCTTGAGATTATTGGTTTCCAGAAGGCGATGATAAGCGTGGCTCGTCGTCGTATATCCATCAACCGCACGCACGCCTTTTGATGTCAATTCACGAAACAATTCGCCCAAACTCGCACATTTCCCGCCGACCAGATCAACATCGTCGGCACTAACTTCATTTAGATCAAGAACTAAAGGTTTTTTCATAACAATTCTTAAATTATGTAATTTATTTGAAGTATAATTTATTTTTCTAAAAAGTCATTGTTTGATACGGTTTCTTTTCTCAATATATATTTCCAATAGTGAAGAAAATTTAAAAAAAGGACAGTTAAAAAACCGTCCAAGATCGAGAAAAATAAAATTCCAAATTAAAGTTGCTTACCGCTTCTTTGCAAAAGCATTTCAAACCCCGTTTTGTCAACAGCTTTGACGTAAGCATCTTTCGATTCGACCAAACCTTTATTAACTAATTCCATCAAAGCGTCGTTAAGCATTACCATTCCTTTATTTTTTCCGGTTTGCATTGCCGATGGGATCTGGAAGGTTTTGCCTTCGCGGATAAGATTCGAGATTGCCGGAGTTACGATCAAAATTTCTAAAGCGGCGATTCTTCCTCCGCCTTTTTTCGGCAACAAAGTTTGAGCGATAATTCCCCGCAAAGATTCCGAAAGCATCACGCGAATTTGCTGTTGGCGGTCAGCGGGGAATTGGTCACTAATTCGGTCAACCGTCGAAGCGGCTGTCGTCGTGTGAAGTGTTCCGAAAACAAGATGTCCCGTTTCCGCCGTTTCGATGGCGATCGAAATTGTTTCGAGATCACGCATTTCGCCGACCAGTAAAACATCCGGGTCTTCGCGGAGTGCGGCTCGCAGAGCATCTTTGAAAGAATCCGTATGATTGTGAACTTCGCGTTGATTAACCAAGCATTTTTGATTTTCGTGCGTAAATTCAATCGGGTCTTCAATCGTGATTATGTGATCTTCGCGTTGTTTATTTATCGCATCAACCATCGCACAGAGCGTCGTGGATTTTCCCGAACCCGTGGGACCCGTTACCACAACCAAGCCTTTTGAAAGATCGCACAAATCCATCACTGCCCTGGATAAATTCAAATCCTCCGCCGTCATAATGTCGGACGGAATGATGCGGAAAACTCCCCCCATTCCTTTTCTGTCCATAAAAATATTCGCCCGAAAACGTGCTAAACCTTTTATTTCATAAGCAAAATCCGTGTCTTTTTTCTTTGCAAATTCTTCGATATTCTTCTGCGGCATAATTGACTGCAAAAGTTGTTTCACCTCATCAGGCGAAAGCGGCTGACCATTTTCGTCGAGTTTTGCTATTTTTCCGTCTTTGCGAACCATCGGCGGCACGGAAACGCTCATATGCAGATCGGATGCTCCGATTTCCGCCATTTTATTAAATAGTGCATTCATTTTTACTTTCGCCTGCGGATTTGCGGCAGCCTGCGGTGTCGGTGCGGGTTGCGGCGGAGTTTTTAGAACTGCTGGAGTTTGTTGAACTTGTGCTGCATCAAAAACTTGTTCCGGGACAAAATTATCTTGAACAGAAGCAATATCTTCGTCGGAAAAAGTTTCGTTTACAGTTTCATCAGACGCAGTTTCATCTGTAGTTTCAAACACATAATCGTTTGTGGTCAAAATTTCTTCCGTTTGAACATATTTCTCCGCCGTTGAGGAATATTCTTCTGAAGTGTTGGATTCGAGCGAGTTAAGGGACTGAACTTCCGGTTTTTCAGAATCAACATTTTGTTCCGTTGTCAAAGCTGAATCCGCCGGACTGACGGTTACGATAAATCCCGAAGGAGATTTTTTGACCAGAAAATTAAATTCGCCGAGATTATGCGTTTGAATAAATTCTACCTGTGAATTGTTCGGCAATTCCCGTTTGACTTCATCAGGAATCAGCGAAAAAATCATCATATTGATCTGAGCACCGGGAAGTGCGGTGTTTGCTATTGTCGTATTTCCGCCGGGAGTTACGATATAGGGCTGTTTATTCGGTTCAAGATGAAGTTCGCGGGCTGAATTAGAAATCATTTGCTCTAAATATTCGTGTAGTCTATCCATTTTTTTTGTTGAAAAATCAAGAGTTTAATTTTTAAGAAGCTGTTTGAAAACTCTTTTCTATTCGCTGAAAGCGAAATTTTCGATAGCGTCGGGTTAAGCCCTTTGGCTTACCCGACGTAAGTTAGTGAAAGTTCTCCGACGCTGTAAGTGTCGCATTTATCGCAGGTTTAATGGCTCACTTTCAGCGAGCGATAATTTGTTTTCAATCTAACGGCGGGTGTCGTTTCACTTCGTTACACTCTACCCGCCGCTAGCAAATTTATCGCTTTCAGCGATTATTTAGAGTTTTCAAGCAGCTTCTAAGACAAA
>JBGTKR010000254.1:0-3084 GCA_041744535.1 Pyrinomonadaceae bacterium | reverse complement strand
CCGCTGAAACGGATGGCGTTACAATTTCTCGGATTTATTGTTTAATGCTTTTGGAAAATTCCTTGAAAAATGAGAAAATTGCCGTTTGCAAAAAGCAATGGAATATAATCTTGTTAAATTTTAAAATATTAGTTCCGAATGAAACTCGAAGAATTAAAAGAAAAACTATTTCGCGGCGAACCGCTGGCTATCGCCCGTGCGATCACTAAAGTTGAAGACGGCTTAAGCGGTTCAGCCGAATTAATGAAGGCGGTCTTTCCGAAAACGGGAAATGCAGTAATCATCGGCATCACGGGTTCGCCCGGTGCGGGAAAATCTTCGCTCGTTGATAAACTTGCCTTATATTATAGAGAACAGGATGAAAAAATCGGAATTATAGCGGTTGATCCGTCGAGTCCGTTTTCGGGCGGTGCGATTCTCGGCGACAGAATCCGTATGCAGACATTGGGATTAGACCCGAATGTTTTTATACGCTCGATGGCGACACGCGGAAAACTCGGAGGTTTGGCACGTGCGACGGTTGATGCGGTGGCGATTTTGGATGCGGCGGGATTTGATAAAGTCATTGTCGAAACGGTTGGAGTCGGACAGGATGAAGTCGAGATTGTCAAAACGGCGGATGTTTCCGTCGTCGTTCTCGTTCCCGGAATGGGCGACGATATTCAGGCAATAAAGGCTGGAATAATGGAGATCGGCGATGTTTTCGTCATCAACAAAGCCGACCGCGAAGGCGTGATCCGCACGGAAAAAGAACTCGAATCACTTTTATCTTTAGCACACCGCCACGATTTTTGGAATCCGCCGATAGTTAAAACCGTCGCCACCGAAAATAAAGGCATCGAAGATTTAGCCGAAGCCATCAAAAGCTACAAAGATTTTCTGGAAACGGGCGAAAAAAGTTTGGAAAGACGAATAGACATCGCAAAATGGCGTTTGCTGGAGTTATTGCAAGAGCGATTATTAAGAGATGTTTTGAGCAAAAATGGAACGAGCGAAAAGTTGGAAGATTTTGCATTGGAAGTTGCGGAGAAAAAACGCGATCCGTATTCGGCGGTTGAGGATTTATTGAAATAATTATGAAAATAGCACATTTAGGAATTGCTACGAAAGAAATAAACGAAGCGTTGAGGTTTTGGCAGGACGCTTTGGGGTTGGAGCATATACATTCGGAAGTTGTCGAGGAGCAGAAGGTTCGCGTGGCGATGCTGCCGATCGGGGAAACGAATATCGAACTGCTTGAGCCGACATCGGAAGATTCGCCGATCTCGAAGTTTCTGGAAAAACGCGGCGGCGGGATTCATCATATTGCGGTTGAGGTTGAAGATATTGAAAAATCTTTGGCGAAACTAAAATCCGAAGGTATGAAATTGATTGATGAAGCCCCGCGAATCGGTGCGGGCGGTTGCTTAATCGCCTTTGTTCATCCAAAATCAACCGATGGAGTTTTACTTGAATTGGTTCAAAAGCAATAATCACATATTTTAGGATTTTATTTTAAGGAGTTTTAATTTTGAGTACATTAACAAAAGGATTAATTATTATCGCGGTTATAATAGCCGTCGGTGCAGGACTTGTTGTCTGGAAAACCCAGATCGGCGGCGGACATCACGCGGAAGCGGATTTCTCAAAAGTTACGAAAGAGCAAATGCAGCTTCTCATCAAGGATTTTAATCCGATGCAGTTAAAATCGCTGGCGGAAAATCCCGAACAGAAGAAAAAACTTGCCGGTGATTTGGAACAACTTTTAGCCATCGCCGGTGCAGCCGAAAAAGAAGGCGTTGGGAAAAAACCCGCCGTCAAAAAAGAACTGGAAAGTGCGGAAAAGGCGATTATGGCGATTAGCTATGACAAAAAAATAAATGAAGCCAAAGGCGGCAATCTTCCGCCATTTAGTTTTATCAAAGAAGACCGCGTGCAGCAATACTGGAACGGCGGTGAAGCGGGCGGTTTTTTGAGCGGATTTTTTAATAAAAGAAGAGCCGAGCGGCGTGAACAGGAATTTAAGGAATTTATTGATGCAAAACTCGAATTAGCCAGAAGCAGCGGACAGTTGCAGCCCGGACAAGAACCTTCCGAAGAAGAACTCAAGCAAGCCAAAGAAGCCTTTGCAAAAACGCGGATTTATTACGAAGAAGCGGAGGAAAAACTTTCCAACTTAAGTTCCCTGCCCGAAGCCGAAAGAAAGGAATGGGAAGAATTTAGGGAGTCCGTCGAATTACAGACGATGCTTCAAAAGGCTCAGTTTTTAACACAAAATTACGTTCAGGATGTTTTGGCGAAAAAGCTGGAAGTAAGTGATGAAGAAGTTCAAAAATACATCAAGGAACATCCCGAATTGACTAATTCCGAAGAGAAAAAAGCCAAAGCCGAGGAGATTCTGCAAAAAATCAATTCCGGCGGAGATTTTAATGAATTAGCCAAGGAATATTCCGAAGACCCCGGCAGCAAGGATAACGGCGGACTCTATGAAGGCGTTACAACCGGACAATTCGCACCGGAGTTTGAAAAAGCGGCGTTAGCTCTCGAACCGGGAGAAGCTGCACCGAATCCGGTCAAAACAAAGTTCGGCTATCACATCATCAAACTGGTCAAAAAAGGCGAATCAAAAGACCCGGCGGGAAATCCGCAGCCGTCATACGACGTGCGGCATATTTTAATTTCGACGATGATGAAAGACCCGACAAATCCGATGGGACGCGATATGCCGATAGAAGATTTTGTCAAAGCGAAACTGGAACAGGAAAAACAAGAAAAAGTGCTTGAAGAGATCAAGAAAAATAATCCGGTTGAGGTTGCAACTGATTTTGAGATTCCGAAGGTTTCCGAAGAAGCGATCAAAAAAATGCAGGAAGAGCAGCAAATGCAGATGCAAAAACAACTCGAGCAAATGCAGCAACAGCAGCAGCAACAACCTCCTCCAAAGGAAGATAAATAACGGATAACGGAAAATGGATAACGGATAATATTTTCTTCATTATCCATTTTCCATTTTCCATTTTCCAATATGCAGCTTGGTGATTACAGAATAGAAATAATTCCCGATACGGAATTCAGACTCGACGGCGGGGCAATGTTCGGCGTTGT
>JBGTKR010000253.1:0-3453 GCA_041744535.1 Pyrinomonadaceae bacterium | reverse complement strand
ATGAGTTTTAGCCAGATCAACGCCGAGAAATGAAGCCTTCGGCAGAGAATAAGCCTGCGAGATGAGATTCAAACCGTTGCCGCAGCCGAGTTCGAGAACGCGGGCGGTTTCAATATCGGGTGCATCCAATCCGAAAAGTCTGCCCAAAGCACACAAACGATCAGGATGCGTTTGAGTAAATATCAAGTTTGAATACGGCAATTCATCGTATGAAAATTTTTTCTCCATTTTTTCTCCATTAATTTTCTTTACAGATGACCGCAAAAAATCCTTTATTTTGCTTAGAAACTGTGTTCAAACTCTGAAAACAGATCATAATCGGGCAATAATTTTAAATAATTTTTATGCAAACATTTTTCACCCTGCATTATAGATTTTGAACAAACAAACCCGATTTAGCAAAATGATTTAAATGTTTATCCAACTCCTGCCCCAGGTTTTCCAGAAGTTCGTCTTTATTTTCGATCTCCTCGTCGGTTTTTATAAACTCGGCTAAATTATTATACAAATCTTCGCGGGTATTTGTTCCGTTTAAAAGTTCGACCATTTTTCTGAGAATCGGATTTTCGACCTTTATTATCCGTTCATAAGCGGCGGATACGAGATCGCCCTTCGTCAACTGCCATTCGGCTAAGGGATTTATTTTAGGTTTTTCGTCAAGCATCGTGTAAATATCCGTTTTGCGGGAGTGAATTTCGATCAATTGCAGGCTGAGAACGATGTATAAAATAAGCTGTGAAGTTGATTTGAATTCTTCTTCCCGTGTGTCGAGCGGCTTGCCTCTTTCGGCAAGATATTCTTCGGCTTTTTGCAAAAGTTCCTCGAATAAAAAAGCATTTCCCCAAGCATTTCCCAACAAATACAAAACCGTTTTCGTCAGCGGATGATTTATTTCTATTCCTTCTTTTTCAAGCCCCGCAAAATTTACCCTATCGTCGTTTGTTAAATCGGGATTTTCGGCGGCGGCGGATAAAGGTGCGGTTAAATATAATCTATTCAAAGCCTCCGGCGGCGGATCGTAATTCAATTCGGCATTTCTGCGGCAGACGAGCGATTGGCGAAATGCTCTGCCGGTAAAAAAATCCATATACTGTCCCTTCCCGACGGCACTATCAATTCTCTCAAGAAAACCTTTTAATTCGGGCGGATAATTATAGACGGACATTGAAAAAAGCTGCGATTCGGATAAAAACTGCAAGCCGTGTTCATTCAGTTTTCCGGCAAATTCGTAAAAGTAATACGGCTCGTTTATCTCCGCCAGATTATCGTGAAAAGCCGTTGACGGATTTGTATAGGAATTTAATTCCTTTTCAAGAATTGCTTTGTAAAAATCGCCCCGCGGAATGTTTTCCGCCAGATATTCTATAAACGCAGCAGCATTTTTGATCTTCTCTAAAGGCTCGTCAATATCTTTTGTATGAATGCGGGCAATGCCTCTGACCATTTGCCGGTAATGCCAGCCCGGATATGTGTTGTAGCTGATATAGCCGACTCCTTTTTCCGTCAGCATTTCTTCATAGATTAAAAATGTTTTCTCTCTGACAATTTCCGGTATCCACGAGATCAAGCCGTGAGCGATAATATAATCGAATTTTCCGAATTCCTCCAAAGTCATTTCCATCAGATCGCATTGCTTGAATTCAACATTCGATAAACCGAGTTCACGGGCGGAATCTACGGCAAAGTCAATATGAGTTTTAGCCAGATCAACGCCGAGAAACGAAGCCTTCGGCAGAGAATAAGCCTGCGAGATGAGATTCAAACCGTTGCCGCAGCCGAGTTCGAGAACGCGGGCGGTTTCAATATCGGGTGCATCCAATCCGAAAAGTCTGCCCAAAGCACATAAACGATCAGGATGCGTTTGGGTAAATATCAAGTTTGAATACGGCAATTCATCGTATGAAAATTTTTTCTCCATTTTTTCTCCATTAATTTTCTTTACAGATGACCGCAAAAAATCCTTTATTTTGCTTAATGATTTCTGTCTTTCATTTATCCGACAAACAATCCCGCCCTTGCAAAATCCGTCAGGCGTTTTTCAATATCGTCTGATAATTTTGCTGAAAATATCTCTCTGCCTTCGGGTTCGATGTTCATTGCAACAAATTTTTCCAAATGTTCGTGCAAATCCTTGCGGGTTTTATTTCCATCCAGCATTTTCAGTATTTCTTTGAGAATAGGATTTTCTAATTTGATAACTCTCCCGTAAGCCGCCGAAATTTTATTATCTTTTTTCAATTGCAATCTTGCTAACTTATTGAGTTTGGGCTTGTTACTGAGTTTTGTAGAAATATTTTCTCTGTATGAGTGAATTTCGGTCAATTCATTATTTAACACAATTTTCAGAAAGTTGTTTTTCGCAATATCAGTTTCTTTCTGCGGATTTTCAGCCGAATATCCGAATTCTTCGAGAAATTTTCGTGCTTTCTGTAAAAGTTCATCAAGCAAAATCGCATCGCCCCAAATTTCTCCCAAACAATATAACGCCGCTTTTGTCAGAGGATGCGTTATTTCAATTTCCTTGTCTTTTAATCCGACAAATTTTTCCGGTCTTTCCGTAACAAATTCAAGCGTTTCCGAAACCGTTTTTATCGGTGCGGCAAAATAGAATTTGTCCAACACGGAAAACTTCGGATTGTGATTTAATTTAATATCCTTGAGGCAAAAAAGCGTCTGCCGAAACGGTCTGCCGGTAAAAAAATCTATGTATTGCTCCCGCCAAATCTTGTCTTCCATCGAACCGATCAACTTTTTAGGTTCGGGCGGATAATTAAAAGTTGACATCGAAAAAATCTGCGATTCCGCTAAAAATTGTAAATCGTGTGCGTTCAGCTTTTCGGCAAACTCGTAAAAATAATACGGCTCGTTTATTTCCGCCAGATTATCGTGATAAATAACCGACTCGTGATAGCTATGATAATCGTTCAACTCGTCTGCAATGATTGATTTATAAACACTTTCGGATGTATTTTCCGTCAGCATTTTTATAAAATCCCGTGCCGTTTCAAATTTCTCGTGCGGGTTTTCCGCGTTTCTCGTGTGAATGCGGGCAATGCCTCTGACCATTTGCCGGTAATGCCAGCCCGGATATGTGTTGTAGCTGATGTAGCCGACTCCTTTTTCCGTCAGCATCTCTTCATAGATTAAAAATGTTTTCTCTCTGACAATTTCCGGTATCCACGAGATCAAGCCGTGAGCGATAATATAATCGAATCTGCCGAATTCTTCTAAGGTCATTTCCATCAGATCGCATTGCTTGAATTCAACATTCGATAAACCGAGTTCACGGGCGGAATCTACGGCAAAATCAATATGAGTTTTAGCCAGATCAACGCCGAGAAATGAAGCCTTCGGCAGAGAATAAGCCTGCGAGATGAGATTCAAACCGTTGCCGCAGCCGAGTTCGAGAACGCGGGCGGTTTCAATATCGGGTGCATCCAATCCGAAAAGTCT
>JBGTKR010000252.1:0-5743 GCA_041744535.1 Pyrinomonadaceae bacterium | reverse complement strand
CATTGCCAAAAAAGGTTTAGAAGAAGCCAATTTGCCCGAAAAGGTTACGGCTTGGGAAGTTATGGATTGGACTTTGAGCCAGACGAATTTGCCCGAACAGAAGGATTTGCCCGGCAGATTCGGCGATCCGCCGATCACGATTTATAACAGTCCGCGTTTTCACATAGACGTTTATTTCTGGCTCGAAGGCACGACTTCGATTCATCAACACGCATTTTGCGGGGCGTTTCAGGTGCTGCACGGTTCGAGCATTCACAGTTGGTATGACTTTGAAACGAGCAACAAAATAAACACTTTTACAAAAGTCGGTGAGATGAAACTCAAGGTCTGCCAAATTCTCGAAATCGGCGATATACAGGAAATCTGGGCGGGAAGTGCATATATTCACGGGCTTTTTCACCTCGAACAACCTTCGGCAACAATCGTTGTCCGCACGCATAAAAGTCCGCTTCATTTGCCGCAATATAATTATCACAAACCGAATTTTGCGATTGATCCGTTTTTTGACGAAGCCAACACGATCAAAAAACTTCAGTGCATCACCGCACTCATCCGTGCAAAACATCCCGACACGGATAAATATATCAAAGATTTATTGTCAAAATCCGACGCTCAGACGACCTTTCAAATTATTTCAACCGTCAGAGGATATTTGCAAAACAATCAAATAGACAAGATGTTCAATCTCGACACGCCAAAAAACCGTCTGGAAGAATTTTTTGCAATTATCAGAGAACGCCACGGCGAATTTGCCGATGTTCTGATAAAAACTTTTGAATATCAGGAAAGAATCGGCGAGATAATCAACCGACGCAGTTACATCACCGAGCCGGAACACAGATTTTTCCTTGCTTTGCTGATGAACATTGAAGGCAAAGAGCTAATTTTTTCCTTAATAAAAGAAAAATTCCCCGAAGCCGAACCGCTCGATAAAGTTCTCGATTGGGTTTACGATCTTTCGCAAACACGGGTTCTGGGATTAAATGTGCCGAATGCTTTGGGAATCGAGAATTTTGATGATTTTGATCTTTTCATTCTCGAATGTTTCCTCAAAGATATGTCCGGCGAAGAAATCGAACGGGAATTGCGTTCGGAATATCCGTCGGAAAATGCAGAAGATGTATTGAAAACTATTGATGAACGAAAGGATAAAATCAAAAACGCTTTGATATTTTACCCGCTTCTGAATTCTGAGAAATCGGAGCAAGAATCTTCCCGCGAAATACGCGAAAATACGCGAAAAAAAGACAAAAAAAGTGTTCAGGTATAAATACAATAAAACTAATGTATTTTCAAAAGATAAAAAAAAACTATTTTAATGAATTTCTCCGTATCTTTTTTTCGCGTCCTTTCGCGTCCTTTCGCGGGCAAAAATCTTCTCTTACTGCATCAAATAACCATCATTATTTCATCCAAAGATTTACGTTTCAGATCGGGAACTTTTGCGTCTTCCGCCGGATAGCCGACGGGAATCAGCAAGAAGGGAACTTCATTTTTCGGACGTTCAAGAATTTCCTGTAAAAATTTCATCGGTGAAGGCGTGTGCGTCAAAGTCGCCAAACCCGCATTGTGCAAAGCCGCAAGCAACATTCCGACGGCGATTCCGACCGATTCCTGTGAATAATAGGTCGGTTCTTTTTCGCCGTTTTCCTCAATCGAATTAATCCGAAAAACGACGATTAAATATGGTGCGATCTCTAAAAAAGGTTTGTGTTCATCCGTTCCGAGCGGTGCGAGCCTCCGCAGCCATTTATCCGACATACGTTTATTGTAACTTTCATATTCTTCCGCTTCCGCCGCTTCACGAATTTTCCTTTTTACTTCGCTGTCCCGCACGACGGCGAACCGCCAAGGCTGCATATTTGCTCCCGAAGGTGCTGTTCCGGCGGTCAAAATCGCTTTTTCAATTAGTTCAAGCGGAACATCCTTATCCGCATAATCCCGCACGGTTCGGCGTAAATTCAAATTCTCATAAAACTCATCTGCACGCTTTTTCTGCTCTTTTTCGTCTTCGATATAACGAAATTTGAGCGGAATTAAATTCGGTTTAGGAAAGGGCTTGCTCATAATTTTTTATCGAATCAGTTCAAATACATCAATCGCAAATCGAAATTTGCAAATCGAAAATTTGCTTTACGTCAGCGTTTCATTATTTTTAACCGCCGCTTCGTCCGTTAAAGTTGTCAAAAAATTATCGGACAAAACGCTTTCGGCATCTTTTCCTTCGAGCCGTTTATCGCCGTCCGCCGTTGCTTTCGGCAAGATCAGATTTACAAGACTCATAATATCGGCAGTCGTGCCGGGAAAAAGACCTTTAAATCCCGCGAGAATCTGAGCGGGAAACGAAATAATGATTTCCGCATCGCCATTTTTACACGCCGTAACGATCTCATCCGCGGCATATTCGGCACTTACCGAGATCAGCGGAAGCGAATCACCGATCTTAAACCAGGCATATTCCAGTTCGTGATTTCCCTTAATAACCGTCTGTCGAGGACTGCCCGTCCGTATCAAACCGGGGCAAACCGTCGTTACATAAATTCCGTCTTTAAGAAGTTCCGCTCGCAAACCTTCCGAATAACCCGCCAGTGCGAATTTGCTCGTCGAATACGGAAGCAGATGCGGAATTGCGACTTTGCCGCCAATTGAAGAAATGTTCACGATTCGCCCTTCGCCGCGTTCCTTCATTTCGGGCAGAACGGCATTTGTAACATAATAAACGCCCCAAAAGTGCGTGTTCAAGGCTTCTTCAAAATCCTCTTTCGCCGAATTTTCCAACGGCATAACCTGAATCACGCCTGCATTATTTACAAGCACGTCAATATGTCCAAAGTAATTACGCACTTCCTCAACCATACGTTTTGCAGATGCTTCATCCGTTACATCGCAGACCGTCGAAAAAACTTCCGCTCCTTTCGCGGTAAGTTCGCTTTTTGCATCTTCGAGTTCAACTTTTTCTCTCGCACAAATAGCGATCTTCGCTCCTTGCCGTGCAAAACGCCTCGCTAAAACCAGCCCGAGTCCGCGTCCGCCGCCCGTGATCAAAACGACCTTATCCTTCAAATTCAAATCCTTCGTGCGGTCAAGAAGCTTCTTTGCCGCATACAAAACACCCGCTCCGATGCCGATAAAAGCCAAGCCTTTTCCGATAGAATTTTCGTTTTTATATTTTTTTTCTAATTCCATTTTGTTCCTTCCCTTTTTCGAAAGATTATATCATCTCAAACTCTGCTACGACAGGCGTATGATCGCTCGGACGTTCCCAACCTCGCGGTTCTTTGTCAATCCAACAACCAACGCATTTTTCGGCTAGACTTTTTGATGTCCAGATATGATCTATCCGCAAACCGTGATTCTTTTGAAAAGCTCCCATCCGGTAATTCCACCAGGAAAACTCCTGCAGATCGCCGTTTTGCTGACGGAAAACATCCGTAAATCCCCATTGTTTGACGTGGTGCATCGCCGCCCGTTCAGGCTTTGAAAAATGCAGTTTTCCTTCCCAGGCTTTGACATTCCAAACATCCGATTCATCGGGAGCAACATTAAAATCTCCGCATAAAAGAACATCCGAATCGGTCGGACATCTTTCATCAAGATATTTTCGCAGTCTTTGCAGCCAATCCAGCTTAAAATCGAACTTATCCGTCCAGAGTTCCGTCCCGTTCGGGATGTATGTATTTACAATGTGGATACCGTTTATGTCCGCCGCAATGAGTCTTTTCGAAGCATCTAATTTATCATCGTGAAAATTTTTCTGAACATTTTCGATCTTGTATTTTGAAAGAATCGCCACGCCGTTATAAGACTTTTCTCCCGTAAATTCGATGTTATAACCCGCTTCATTGATCGGCTCGACAGGGAAATTTTTATCAACGGATTTGGTTTCCTGCAAACATAAAACATCCGTTTGTGTCTTATCAAGCCAATCTAAAATATGCCCGAGCCGCACATTTATCGAATTTACATTCCAAGTTGCTATCTTCATAAATCAGTTTTTTTGCTTTAAGAATAACGTGAGTTCGAGATAAAAGTTATTGAATAATAAAGACTTAATTGATTTTCAATAAATCTTAGCGACCTTTGCGATAACCTTTACGTTCTTTGCAGTTAATTCTTATTTTTTTTTACCGCAAAGGTCGCCAAGATGAAGACGCAAAGAACCGCAAAGGTGAGAATAACAAGATTTTAGAAGTCTTTTCTTATCTCGAACTGACGTAAGAATAACACGAATTTGAACGAATAAAAGCAAAAGAAATTAACCTCGGATTAATCAGATAAAATCGGATAAGAATAGATATAGAGTATAGAAGAAACAATTTTTCATCAAATATGCTTCACATATCCGTCTTTATTGTATATTCGGAAATGTGTTCAAATGTAACAGATTGAAACTGTCAGAAAAGGTAAGCAGGTCGATAAAAATTTTAAAGTTTAATGATTTAAGAAAAAACACCAATAAAATAAGTTCAAATGGAAAATTGATAATTGATAATTGTCCGATAAACATAAGGCAAATATCAATTCTCCATTATCAATTATCAATTATATTTTAAGTTTCTTTTTGTGATTTATTATGCTTGAAAACATATATTAAACCTGACAAAATGATTGAGAATTGATAATCAGTAGATCACGAAATTATTCACTTCAATAAATTTAATGGTTTAATCGAATAAAATTTATCGAAAAAAGGTGGAAACCCGCGTGTCAACAAGGGTGCTGTTAGTAAATCGGCAAGTCTGTAATCAAACAGCACCCTCCATAACTGTCGGGTTTCCGCCTTTTTTATTTTTCGTGATCTACTGATAATTGATAATTGAAAATGGTCGTAAATTCCGTTTGACGGTAAACACATATTTCAATCAAATTGCGTAACGTCAGCTAATATTAGTAAAAACGAACCGTATATGAAACCTTAAAACCGCGTCCTCTGGCGGGAACTATATCTTTTAGAAAATTAACGTGATTGCGATAGAGTTTATCGGTTAGATTCTGTCCGCCGAAAGTTATGATGTGAGCGGATTTATTGATTGCGAAGGCATAAGAACCATTTAAATTAAACAATCCGTAACCTGCCGTCGGCGTTTCAAGCGGAAAAATATTTGAATCTCGTGCGGACACAAAAACGCCTTCGGGTCGCAGACTCAAGCCTTTGTAGCGAAAATCCAAGCCGACTCTTGCACGGGCGGGCGTGATTCGCGGCGGTGAAAAACCGATATTCGTGAGTTCGGCATCAACAATATCGCCTTTGAAAAAGAATCCGAGATAATCATTTGCATCAACTTCCAGCGAAGCATCCGCACCGACATAACGGGCATCGCCCTGCGTAAATAAAGCCACGGGCAAACCGTCATCAACATCTATGTTTCCGTCGCCGTCTTCGTCGAATGGCGATTGAAAAACAAAATTATTTATATCGTTATAAAAGAAACTTCCGTTAAAACGCACACGCCGCGAGTTTTGTCTGAAGCTGAACTCAAAACCGTTCGAGCGTTCACGTTCAAGCAAAGCGTTGCCGATCTCAAACGTAACCGTTCCGATGTGCGGTCCGAAATTGTATAATTCTTCCAACGCGGGTGAACGATATGAACTCGAAAAACTGCCGATAAATGCTCCGCCCTTCCAGACTTCGAATCTTGCTCCGACAGAACCCGAAAACCCCGTAAAATCCAATTCCGGCAAAGCCGTATTAACAGGTCTGTAACGATTCGTTTCAACTCTTCCGCCGAATTGCAGAGCGACT
>JBGTKR010000251.1:0-5011 GCA_041744535.1 Pyrinomonadaceae bacterium | reverse complement strand
GACGTTGTGCTTCCGCCGGATTATGTCGGTGAAATTGGAGGTTGGGAATGATTCACAGCCTCGATTTCGAGAAGTTGATTGAATATGATATTAGCAGCAGAAAAAAAAGATGAAAACTTTTTACAGTTTCAGGGAATCGCCCGCCTTCACCAAAAAAGTAATCAGGGAAATGACGGAAGACGACTATTTTTCTCTGCAAAATCATTTGTTGGAATATCCCGAAGACGGCAATTTGATTCCGGGCGGACATGGTTTGCGGAAGATTCGTTGGCGGGCGAAGGGGCGTGGAAAAAGAGGCGGTTTTCGTGTAATTTATTATTTGGCAAACGAGCAGGATTATATTTATCTGCTGTCAATTTACGCGAAAAATGAGCAGACGGATTTGACCAAACAACAGCTCAAAGATTTGTCGAAACTTGTTGAGGAATGGCTGATATGAACGAAAAGAATTTTAACGAATTGAAACAAAGCATTATTGATGCGGGTTTGATGATGCACGGTGAACTCCAGCCGAGTCGTGAGTTTGTGTTTGAGAAAAAAAGCGGGAAAGATGTTTCGGAAATTGAAAATTGGGCAATCTGTGTTGCCGACGAAGATGACGAACTTATTCCGCTAAAGATTTATAAAGTAGTTTTCCGCCCGCATCTGGAAACGGTTAAAGTAACTGACGAATCGGGCGAAACGCTGATTTGCCCGCAAAGTTGGTTTTTGCCGATAAGTTTTCCGCCAAAGGTCAAGAAGGTTTTAGATAACGTGAAAATGCTGCAACCGGCTTAAACTGATGATATTTTAAAGGTCTCAAGTGCCGGACATTCGCCGCCGATAATGTCGCTAAACATTTCTTTGGGAATTGCACCGACAGATACGGACACGACATCGAAAATTTGAAAATTATTCTATTAATTGTTTATTATCTTGTATGAAAAAACATTTCCAACAAATTTTGATTCTCTTTTTAGCGGTTATCCTTTTCGCTCCGTTGATTCTTGTTCAGGGACAAGAACGCCAGCTTCGGCAATCTGCCGGAAATGAAAAAAATAAAATTGCTTTGGTAATCGGAAACGGTGCTTATAAAAATTCGCCTTTGCGTAATCCGGTAAATGACGCTTCGGATATGGCACGGGAATTGAAAATGCTCGGCTTTGAAGTTCTTTCTTATACGGATTTAGACCAAAACGAAATGAAACGTGCCATCCGCGAATTTGGCAGGAAACTAAAAAATGACGGCGGCATCGGATTGTTTTATTATGCCGGACACGGTGTTCAGGTAAAGGGTGTAAATTATCTGATTCCGGTTGATGCTCAAGTTGCCAGCGAAGAAGAAGTCGAATACGAAGCGGTAGAAGCCGGTTTTGCATTGGCACAGATGGAAGCGGCGGGAAACCCGATGAATATAGTTATTCTCGACGCTTGCCGCAATAATCCGTTTGCACGCTCCTACCGTTCCGCTGATAAAGGTCTGGCACAAATGAACGCACCTTCGGGAACTCTGATTGCTTACTCAACCGCACCCGGCTCGGTGGCGGCGGACGGCAAAGGCGAAAACGGAGTTTATACGGCGGAACTTCTCAAAAAAATGAAAACGCCGAATTTGAGTATCGAAGACGTTTTTAAACAAGTACGAATCGCAGTTCGCAGTCAGACGCAAGGAAAACAAACGCCTTGGGAATCGTCTTCTTTAACCGGATATTTTTATTTTGTTCAAAACGGACAAAACAAAACCGAACACATTGTGCAGGAAACTAAAACAATAGAACCAAAACCGCGAAAAAATATAGGTGAGGAAGAAAACAAAGACCGGATTGCAAAAGAGAAATTTTTTACTTTTAACTTAAAACAGTGCCGAATCTCCGGCACTACCGTTGCTTGTGATTTGACGATTACAAACAATGAAAGTAATGAAAGACTGCTTCGATTTTACCAACGCGACTTTGGTGCAATTTCCAAAATTTTTGACAATCAAGGCAATGAAGCAAAAATGTCGGGTAATGAAATAGCAAATCGCGGCAGTTATCAGGAGGTAACAATGCTTCCCGATGTTTCGGTAAAAGCAAAAGCGGTCTTCAATGGTGTTTCTTCCGACGCAGAAGAATTAAAACTCGTTACTTTTTATTTTTCCACCATAAAAAACGGCTATATCGTTGACAGTTTCAAAATCGAATATAAAAATGTGCCGTTGTTAAGATAAATTTTCAGGGATTATAACTTGCTATGAAATTTTTTATTCAAAAATCCAATTTACTCTTTTTGGTATCCATTCTTTTCACTTTTACAGCAATCAGCGTTCACGCACAGGACAATCAAACCGAAGATTTAACACAAACCCGTGAAATTACTTCGGATGCTTTTACTAAAAAACGTCCCGTTGCGTCAAAAGGCTCTAAAATAAAAACAATAACCGGAAAATCCGGCAAAACGATTGCGAGGAAAAAGGTTTATAAGCTGCGAAGAAAACAAATGCCGCGTCGTCCGAAGACATCGGTTGCCGCTGCAAATCCAAAGCCTTCACCGAAACCTGATTCGTCGAAGACTGACCAGCCGAAAATAAAAACCGAAGCCGCAGTAATTGAGCAGTTAGGCATTACGATGTGGCGGCTTCGTCCCGAAAAACCGAGAGATACGGGTGCGAGGCTTTTAACACAAGGGAGTAAATTGGTCGCCGAAAGAGTTTCGCTCGAAACGGTTTTTCGCCCGAAGGACAAAGTGCGGATCAGCATCGAGTCGCCGCAAGCCGGTTTTCTTTATATCATTGACCGCGAAATGTTTTCCGACGGCACGCTTGGCAAGCCTTTTTTGATTTTCCCGACTTTGAACACACGACGCGGCAACAATTATGTTACGGCAGGCGTTCCGATTGAAATTCCCGCACAAACGGATGAACCGTTCTATTTTGAAATCACACCTTTTGAAGAAAATTATACCGGAGAATTAATTACCGTGATTTTAAGTCCGGTGAAAATGCCCGGTCTGCAAATTACAAATCAACCTCTCGAATTATCAGACAGTCAGGTTGAAGACTGGGAAGATAATTGGGAACAAACAATAAGCATTTTTGAACTGGATAAAGACGACGATGAAATCTATACGGAAGAAGAAAAACAAGCCGGCAGCGGAACACGCCAATTAACACAAAATTCCCCACCTCCAAAGAGTATGGTTACAGTCAAAACTGTAAAGGGTAAAGCATTTTTGATTAGTTTTGCTATGAAGGTAAAGGATTAGGCGAAGATTTCAATTTAGCGGTAACTAAAAAAACAGAATGAAAACTATTTTCTGATAAAATCCTCTCAAGACAAATTCAACCAAAGCAATCGCATTTTAGTAAAAATTATTTTATGAAAGAAATTACACATATTTTTTTCGATGTCGGCGGAGTCGTTTTGACAAACGGCTGGGATCATATGAACCGTGAGGAAGCGGCACAGGCATTTGGTTATGATTTTGAAGAAAGCGACAAAATTCACGCAAAATTTGCGGCGGATTTTGATGAAGGTCGGATAAAACTCGATGATTATTTAATGCAGGTAGTTTTTTACAAAAAAAGGGAATTTACAAAAAAGCAGTTTGTCGAGTTTATGCAGAGCCGTTCACAACCTTACGAAACGACTTTTAAAGTTTTAGAAAAACTCTGCAAAACCGGAAAATACGATCTTTCAACGCTCAATGACGAATCTCTCGAACTCAATCAATTCCGTATCAAAAAGTTTGACCTCGATAAATATTTTAAGAATTTTTTCAGTTCGTGTTATTTGGGAGTGAGCAAACCGCAAAAGGAAATCTTTCAAAAAGTTCTCGGAATAACTCACGCAAATCCCGAAAAATGCTTATTTATTGACGATAGAAAGGCAAACGCCGAAGCCGCCGAAAGCTGCGGTTTTCAGGTGCTTCATCTGGAAAGCGTTTTTAATTTGGAAAATGAACTTAAAGAACTCAAGATTTTACAATAAAACAACTTTAATTTTTTTCGATTCTTTCTTCGCCGATGTGAAAAATCGCTTCGCCTAAATAAACCACGGATGCTCGATTGACGCAAAAAACATAACCGTCCATCGGAGATTTTATTTTTGTGTGGAATTGGGCGTAAGGTCCGTTGACATAACCGAGAAGTTCGCCTTTTTTGACAAATGAACCGTTTTCGGCAACGGGCTGAAACATACCCGAATTTCTGGCACGAATCCAGCGGTTGTTGTGTAGAAATTTTGTTTTTTTGTTTTCATCGGGCGGATTTTTTAATTTGCGAATATTTAAATAATCCAACACATTCAAAACGCCCTGCACGCCCGTTTGGACTACTTCTTCATCAATAATTCTGGATTTTCCGCCTTCAAAGATGATGACGGGAGTTTTCGAGTCATTTAAAACGCGGCGGAGCGAACCTCTCGGAGCTTTGCTTTGCAGTAATGTAAATGGTGCATTAAATGCTTTTGCAAGTTTTATATTGTCTTCATGAGCCAGATCGTAACGAATTTGCGGATAATTAAAACGCTCTTCCGCTCCGGTGTGCAGATCGAGGACGAAATCGGCGTGCGGCAGGATTCGGCGGGTGATCGAATTGGCGAGTTGGCTGGCGAGTGAACCCTTCAGCGTGCCGGGAAATGAGCGGTTCAGATCGCGTCCGTCGGCAAATTTGCGGTTCATATTCAGAAATGCCATCACATTTACAATCGGAATACAGATAATCGTTCCGCTTGCAGGCTTTGTAAATTTGTTAAAAAGCAGACGGCGGACGATCTCGATTCCGTTGACCTCGTCGCCGTGAATTCCGCCCGTGATAAGTATCGCCGGACCTTCTTTGACGGCTTTTTCAACAATGACCGGAACGGTGATTTCAGTCCGCGTGTAAAGCGAAGCGACATTCAGCTCGATTAAATTTCTTTTTCCGATCTCGATTTCCTGACGCAGGATTTCCATAATTTAATATATTTGGTCTTTGGTCTTCGGCTTTTGGTCTTTGGATGATTTTATGTTTGTTAAAAATTAAAAATTTTCTTTCAAGGACCAAAAACCAAAA
>JBGTKR010000250.1:0-3717 GCA_041744535.1 Pyrinomonadaceae bacterium | reverse complement strand
TATGTCGCCATCTTCAATGGCTTTATCCGGTGATTATCTTTTCCCACAACTTGCGTTGTGGGCTACAAATATATCATCGGTTTCACCGATTAAGAATTAAATTTATTTGGTGGGTCAGGTTATTTAATTCCTTTTACTAAGATTTATGAAACCGAAAAAAGAATTAATCATTGCAAAAAAGAAAAAGAAAAAGTTGAACAACCAACAAAGGACATTTAATCGGCTAGTTAAAGAGTTGGAAAACTTGCGAACAGAAAAGGTAAATAGTGATAAGTTTTTGTCAGAAAACCTCGACTATTACGGCAAGCACATACATAAGCTGGAAGAAGAAACTGCTGATATAGCCGCCCAAGCCGCCAAGACTTTTTACCGGCTTTACCACGAGCAGAAGGCTTTAGGAAGAATAGAAAAGGAAATCTTAGTTAAGATAATCGAAACACAGTTAAGCGAATATTTTAGCAATTCAAGAAACGAACCCGATAAAGAATTAAAAGAGATTTTTGAATTTGTTGAAGGTGAAAGTTTTGAAGAAGTGGCAGAATCCGATTTTCAGTTTATAAAAACCGATATGCAGGAAACTTTTGAGGAAATGGGGTTTGATATTGATTTGGAAGATTTTACATCCGATCTGAGCGAAGAAGAATTGATTCGCAAAATGTTTGAAAAACTCGGAGGTGTTAAAGAACAGTTGGAAGCCGAAGAAGAATCCGAAAAGAAACGCAAGAAAACCAAAAAGCAAATTGCCAAAGAGGAACGCGAAAAAAAGGTTGAAGAAGCAAAAAACAAAAACATTTCTGCTATTTACAAACAGTTAGCGAAAATTTTTCACCCTGATCTGGAACGAAACGAAAAAAGCCGTGCGAAAAAAGAAGTTTTGATGAAACAGCTAACCGCCGCTTATAAACAAGGCGATTTGCATATGCTCTTAAAACTCGAACTCGAATGGCTCGAAAAAGAAGAAGATAAACTGGAAAAATTGAGCAATGAAAAGCTAAAAATTTACAACCAAGCCCTGAAAGAACAAGTTGAAGAACTCGAACTCCAGATAGATCTAATCGCTCAACATCCGCGTTATATTCCTTTACAAAAATACTTTGGAATGTTCGGTATCAATTCTATTAACCTTGAAGAAGAAAAGAAACGAATGGAAACTTTAAATAAACTTTCAAAACAAGATTTGAAAAAACTTAACGGAAAGAAGCCGCTAAAAAAATTAAGGGAGATAATCCGCCAAGCCAAAAAGGAGCTTAAAATGCAGGAAAGGTTTGCATTCAATATCGAGGATATATTTGCAGACTTTTAGTTACGAAAACCAAAATACTGTCGAATCTTTTTATCGGAGTAAAAATAAATGACTTTAACAATAGAAATAACGCCCGAAGTTGAATTGGAACTTGAACGCGAGGCAAAACGAAAAGGTTTGAAAAAAGAAGAATTTGCAAAAATTATCATCGAACAAAACATTTTGCCGAAAAGTGGCAAACGCAGGAATTTGATGCCCGAAGGATTTGAACCACGTTATATCGGAAAAGGAAAAATGCGTGATTTTTCGGGCGATGATAAATGGTTACGGGAAAATCGTAATAAATATATCGGTCAATATGTGGCAACACACGGAAATCGTTTGATTGCGAATGGCGACAGTTTGAAGGAAGTTGCAAATCAAGCAAAGAAAAAAGGTTTTTCGGATGCACTTATTTACGAAGTCGAAGACCCGAATGCACCACCTTTTGTAGAATTCATTTATTAAACTAATGCACCAATTAAATTTTCAGAAAAAAGCCTTGAAGATAAAAGAGGAATATTATGCAGAAAAAAAATAACGTAAAAACGCTCGACAAGTTTATTGACGAAAATTACGGCAAAAAAGGAACTGCAAAGAGAGATGAATTTGAATCGGGCTATGATGAATTCAAACTCGGCGTTCTGCTCCAACAGGCACGTTTGAAAAAAGGTCTGACGCAGCAGCAACTTGCCGAAAAATGCGGGACGAATAAATCATATATTTCAAAAATCGAGAACAATATCAAAGATGTTCGCATTTCGACTTTGAAAAAGATCATTGAAATAGGACTCGAAGGAAATCTCGAACTTTCAATAAAATTTTAAGAGAAAATTTATGAAACATCTTTCAAGTTCAATTTCGCTTTTGATTTGTCTGACGGTTTTGTTTGTTTATTCATCAAAGTATTCTTGGTAGAATTAATAATTATGAATGTAAAAGTTTTGATTGAAAAAGGCGAAGACGGTTATTTTGCGGCAAGTGTTCCGTCGCTCAAAGGTTGCTGGTCGCAAGGGAAAACACGCGAAGAAGCCTTGCAAAATATACGCGAGGCGATTGAACTCTATCTCGAACCCGACGAAATAGAAATAAGCAATCAGAAACGCGAACTTGTCGAGCTAACAATATGAAACTTCCTTTAATTTCAGGCAAACAAGTCTTCAAAGCATTGAAAAGACTAGGCTTTGTTGAAGTTCACCGAAAAGGAAGCCACGTTAAAATGAAACACGCCGACGGACGAATGATTGTTTTTCCATTCCATAAAGAGATTGACCGCTTCACTCTCAAAGGTGCATTACGCGATGCGGATGTTGATTTGGACGAGTTTTTGAAAAATGTTCGTTGATTGTGTTCGGAGTAAAAAAATTATGAAACACCTTCCACATTCAATTTTGATTTTGATTTGTCTGACGGTTTTGTCTGCGTCTTTTGTTGTGGGACAGGACAGTCAACAACAATTATTACCGAAAAACCCTATTACTTTTTCTTTATCACCAAGTGAAATGGAATCATTCACTCTACAAATGAGAGAAGATGATTTTGCTGAAATTATTTGGTTAACAAATGACTCCCTTATTATAAATTTTAAAATTTATAATTTGAATGGAAAAGAATTATATCAAGGAAATTCAGTTGACAATGAATCTTTACTATTTGTTGGAAAACAGGGAAAAGAAATTTTTAAGAAAGACTTCAAAGAAAAAATAGCAGAAAGTCCATTTTGGCAAATGATTCAAGAAGATAAAAACAATAAATAATTATAAAGAGGCAATTATATGACAGAAGAAAAAAATCCATTAGGTTTAAAGAAGATACATCACGTTGAGTTTTATGTCGGCAATGCGAAGCAGGCTGAGTTTTTTTATCGGAAGGCGTTTGGCTTTTCGCGGGCGGCTTATTCGGGGTTGGAAACGGGCAACCGGGATTCGACTTCGTATGTTTTGCGGCAGAATCGGGTTAATTTTATTTTGACCACGCCTTTGAGCGAGGAACACGAAGCCGCCGAGCATATTAAAGTTCACGGCGACGGCGTGAAGGACATTGCGTTTCAGGTTGAAGATGCGGATGCGGCGTTTAATGAAGCGGTAAGTCGCGGGGCGGAAGTGGCGATTGAGCCTTATGATTGGAAGGACGAAAACGGCTCGGTTCGTCGGGCGGCGATCAAGACTTACGGCGACACGATCCATTCGTTTATTTCTTATGGCGGAAACCCGCACGTAAGTAAGGGTGTAAATAATGGCGACTCAACCACCCCGTCAGCCGAAGCGTCTGCCACCCCTCCTTTGAAAGGCGGGGAGTATAATTACAACGGAGCATTTTTGCCCGGATTTACGGAAAATGTGGTCGAAGGCGACGATGTCGGAATCGTTTTGGTTGACCACGTTGTGGGAAATGTCGAACTCGGCAAAATGAACGAATGGTGCGACTATTACAAA
>JBGTKR010000249.1:0-2350 GCA_041744535.1 Pyrinomonadaceae bacterium | reverse complement strand
GCACGGATTTTGTTGACAATCCCGATTCCGCGTCCTTCCTGCTGTTGGTAAACTATTGCTCCGCGTCCTTCTTTTTCGATCATTTTCATTGCTTTGTTTAACTGCGGACCGCAATCGCATTTAATCGAGCCGAAAACATCTCCCGTCAGACATTGCGAATGAATGCGGACGAGGGTCGGCACATCTCTTTTTAATTCTCCCTTGAACAAAACAATAAATTCTTCGGAACTCGTTTTTGAACGATAACCCGCAATCTTAAAATCGCCGACCTGTGTCGGAAGTTCAGCAACCGCAATTTTTTCTACCGTAACGCTGTCTTCCGATGGACACTTGATATTTTCTTCCAACAATACTCAGGACTCCACAAATAAAAATTAGTAATTGACCATTATACCCCTAAAAGCATAGAAAATATAATTTTGCATAGATAATTTTAAAATTTAAATGAAAACATCCGCGTATTTCTCGAAATACGCGGATGTTTTCAATCTCTGTTTAAAAAATTATTCTTCTTCGCATTTTTCGGATTCTTCAGAAGATTTTTCATCCGATTCCTGATGAGCAAATACGGCTTCGTCATTACTGCCGAAAATTCGGGAAAGTATTCCGCTCAAAACATCCGCCACTTTGGTCGGTTCGGAATTTGCTACGGCAATTGTTTGAGTATCATCCGCAAAGGCATAATCGAGTTTGACCAATTCCGCCGTAATATGCCGGCAATATGAACAATTAACCAGATGTGTCGTGATCGGTTTTGCTTCCGGCACGCTTAAATTACCTTCAACAAAGGCTGTCAGCGTATCATCATCCAGATGTTCCGAAGATGTTTCAAAACCGTTGGTAACGGATTTTGCCTGTAAGAAGCGATCAAGCAAACCTTGTATTTGTAGTTCTTTGGGATTCATTTGCCCCTTACCGTTTATCATCTGTTCCAGCCTCCATATTCAAGACGAAACAGTTCCGTAATATTTGCATAAAAATTTCATTGGGGGACAAAGAAATAATGTTTTTTGATGTGTGCGGAAGATTTTAAGTTGTCAAAATATTTAATTCGCGGCTAGATTTTGATAGAGATTCGGATTGGCAAGGTCTTGTGTCGCCAGCTGCATACAAATCTCGATTTCCTCACTTTTCAGATTATGTTTTGAATCCAGTTCCTTTTGGAAAGCGTCCAAAACTTTCTTATACGTTTTTTCCAGCCAACGCATAATTGTTGATTCATGAACCTTGCTTCGCGGATTTTTTTCACGAACCGCAGATTTTCTTTGAAACCAATCACGCAGAGGAGATGTCGGAACTTCCGCCAGACGTGCGATCTCGCGTAATTTCAGGTTTTCCACGTGATAATACAGAAGGAGCAGTTTTTCGTGATTATCTAAACCGGAAAAAGCATTTTCAATTGCCGAAACGGTTGCATTGCGGTAGCGTTTTTTGGTTACGCCGTCAATCATCTGATCTTCACCGCCCAGATCAATATCGGCAAAGTTCGAATGTGCATAACCTTCACCGACATTTTCGGTCATTTCATCAAGCGAAACCGAGTCGTGGCTTGCCCGGTGCAGATCAACCAGGGAATGCCAGATAACTGTTCTGAGCCAGCCTCGAATCGAACCTTTTCCGCTGTAAGTGGCAAATTTTGAAACTCTTTCGCCCTCAACCACGCGAGTTCCGTAAAGTTCGACATAAACCAAATCCACAACTTCCTGTGCATTCAGATCGGAACTTGCCAGATGACGCGAAACTCTTTCGAGATACGACCGATGCTGTTGATCGAATTCCCACCAAGCCCTTTCATTTCCGTTTGCACAGGCTAATGCCATAAACAGATCATCGAGTTGAATTGATTCAATAAAATTTTTTGCTTCTTCGATAGTCGGATTGTCTTTCGGAGTTCTGAACAAATATTTTCCAATACTTTTTTTAAGCGAATTTTTAAAGCATTCTTCCGCCACACCGAAGTTTGGTGCGGTTTCCACACAGCGAGCGTAGAGTGCATTCATCAAGTTCTCACACTCACGGATTATTCTATCTTGGTTTTTAACAATTTCCGGGGGCATTGTTTTTTTCCATTATAACTAAGTTTATAAAAAAATCCTAACTTTTTTTATAAATATTTTTTAAGCAAACGGTTTTTAAGATTTTATACTTATATATGCGTAACAGCAACCAAAATAAGGACAAAAAATAATTTATTTTTTACCGTCTATTTTCATTACTGAGCGGCACGATACTTGCCGGACTTAAATTTTAAGAATTTTTCCCGCGAATAAACGCGAATTGACGCGAAATAAAGAATTCATAAAATCCTTTATCTTATTTTCGCGGTTTTTCGCGTTTATTCGCGGGCAAT
>JBGTKR010000248.1:0-3798 GCA_041744535.1 Pyrinomonadaceae bacterium | reverse complement strand
GGAAGATTGGGAATTTGCCAAAGAAATTATCCAAAAATACGATCTGCAAAACCGCACCAAAGAGATTTTGATTTCGCCCGTTTTCGGTATTGAAAATTTACAGGAAATTGCCGAAACTGTTTCACGAAGCGGCTTGAAAGTTCGGCTAAATCTGCAGCTTCACAAATATATTTGGGGCGAAAATGTTCATGGTGTTTAATTTATGAAAAAAATCACTCTCACGCTTTATCGCGGTTTGAACGGAATAAATCCGGGAGCATTTCGCGTTGATGCAGACGGCGTTTCCATTTTTGAAGAACCTTTGCCTGACTACAAATTTAATCTGGAAATTCGGGCGAGATTTGCAGGTGATAAAATTGAAGGAACGATTGCAGAAGTTATCGAGCCGATGTTAAAAAACGGTATTGCCGAATATACACCGCAGTTTGGCGAAGGACATTGGTCGCTGCGTTTTCCCGAATTGAATGTTGCGGAAACAAAGAAATTATTGTCAAAATATGCAAAAAATGTGCTTAAATAGAATTTATGAGTAGCGAAGCAAAAATAATCGAAAAGATAGAAAATTTTCTTACAGCGGATGATTATAAAAATGGTTTTGAGGTCGTCAGTTTGGCTTTGTCTATCAAGGATGAAGAAGACAGGGATTTGCAGTTGTTTGAAATTATCGAATGGTTTTTAAAAAATGATGATTGGCAGAAGGCACACGGGATTGCCGGGCTTGTTTCGGACAGTTACGAAAAAAGCGAGGCGTTACAAATGATCGCCGAAAAAATGGCTGAGATCGGGCATTTGGAACGGGCTTTGTTTGTTTTCTCGGAAGCCGAACACAACTGCGAAAATGAAAATCTCGCCGCTTGGCAGAAAGCCGAACTGCTTCACAAAATCGCCAACTCGCTTCAAAAATACAACGCAATTTTCAAAGCCGAAGAAATTTGGAAAAAAGCCGCTACAATCGCACAGCGAGGCGAATTATCGGAAAACCCGCAAGACAGTTTGGATTGTTCGAGCATCTTGGCGGAAATCGCCGAAGATTTTGCATCCGACGGTAAGATCGAGAAAGCATTTAAAATTGCCCGAAATATAAAAAATGTCGGTAAAAAAGAACAAGTTATCAACAAAATTTCCGAACATTCAGACCAAATAAGAAAAGTCGCATAAGTTTTGATAAATCTTGAAAATAAATCCGCAATCTGTTTAGTTTCCGGTGGAATGGATTCGTGCGTAACTTCGGCAATCGCAAAATCTGAAAATGACGAAATCGCATTTCTGCACATTTCTTACGGACAATTGACCGAAGAACGCGAGCGAAAAGCGTTTAATGACATCGCTGATTTTTACGGTGTCGAAAAACGGCTTGATGTTTCGATTGAATATTTGGCGAAAATCGGCGGTTCATCGTTGACGGATAAAAATATCGAAGTTACCGAAGCGGATTTGGAATCGGATGAAATTCCGACGAGTTATGTGTCGTTTCGGAATGCGAATATGCTGGCGATTGCGACGAGTTGGGCGGAAGTTCTTGGAGCAAACGCGATTTATGTCGGTGCAGTGGCGGAAGACTCATCAGGTTATCCCGATTGCCGTCCCGAATTTTTTGAAGCGTTTGAACGGGCGATTGAAACTGGAACAAAACCCGATACGAATATTAAAATCAAGACTCCGATAATTCATCTGACAAAAGCTGAAATTGTTAAAAAGGGTTTTGAATTGAATGCTCCGATTTATCTTTCTTGGTCGTGTTACCGAAGCGAAGATTTGGCTTGCGGGACTTGTGATTCCTGTGCTTTGCGGCTTCGCGGGTTTGAGCAGGCGGGAATCAAAGACCCGATAGAATATGCTTAATAATGGATAACGGATAATGGAAAATGGATAATGCGAATCCGGTTAAATTAGCATAGATTCGTAATTTGAACAGAGATTAATAAATTTTGAAAATCCGAATATTATCCATTTTCCATTATCCGTTATCCATTAATTTCTTGTAATTTCCCTGATAATAAACAAGCGGTTTGCCGTCGTTGATGTGGGTTCTTTCTATCTCGCCGATGAAAATCGTGTGGTCTCCGGCGACAAAATCCTGCACGAGTCGGCATTCGAGATTGACGAGTGCGTTTTTTAGAACGGGAATGTCTTCCAAGCCTTTGTGATGATGGACGTTAATGAATTTGTCAGGAACTTTTGAAGCGAATTGTTTTGAATGTTCGCTTTGTTCTTCGCTTAAAATATTGATGACGAATCTTTGGCTTTCGTAAAATGCGGAGTGGCTTCCGGCGTTATTGTCTATGCAAACCGACACGAGCGGCGGTTCGAGCGAAACGGAACTGAACGCACTAACCGTTATTCCGTGCGGGTTTCCGTTTTTGTCCTTTAAGGTTACAACCGTTACGCCGCTGGCAAATTTTGAAAGGGCGTGGCGAAATTCGTCTTTAGAAATTGGCATTGATTTAGAATAAAATAATTGATTGCGATGTCGCAAAGTGCAAAAATAAAAACTTACAAAATGCTTATTAAAGAATTGAATTCCGATTAAATTTATCTCAAAATTAAATTTAATGATTCCAAAAACAGAAAATCTAAAAAGTTTTATCAATAAATGCGTAAAACTCGTTGACGAAAAACTGGACAAAATTCTGCCGCCGGAAAATGTCGAGCCGGAGAAACTTCATCAGGCGATCCGGCACAGCATTTTTGCAGGCGGCAAGCGGTTTCGCCCCGTTTTGGTTTTTGCAGCGGGAAGAACTTTCGGGGCAGATTCGGAAAAACTTTTGAGCGTGGCGGCGGCGGTTGAAATGGTTCATACATATTCGCTGATTCACGACGATCTGCCGGCGATGGATGATGACGATCTGCGGCGTGGGCGGGAAACCTGTCATATAAAATTTGACGAAGCGACGGCGATTCTGGCGGGCGACGCTTTGCAGAATATGGCTTTTCAGACGATTGCCGAAGACGAAAATTTAACGGCGGAAATGCGAATCGAACTTATCAAGGAAATCGCCGAAGCATCGGGAACGCCTGCGGGAATGGTTGCCGGACAGCAGATGGATTTGGATGCGGAAGGTTTTGAAAATAAAGTTTCGCTGGAAAGATTGGAGGAAATTCACAAAAGCAAAACGGGTGCAATGATCCGCGTTTCGGCAAAAGCCGGTGCAATTATCGCCGGTGCAGATAAAACGGAAATCGAAGCCGTTTCAAAATACGCGGAATGTTTGGGTTTGCTGTTTCAGATAACCGATGATCTGCTCGACGTAACGCAGACAACGGAAATTTTAGGCAAAACAGCAGGAAAAGACATAACGGCGGACAAAGCAACTTATCCGGCGTTTTACGGAATCGAAGAAACACGGAAATTGAGCCAAAAAGTTCACGATGATGCCTGTCGGGAATTGGAAAAAATTGAGCAGAATACGGATATTTTATGTGAAATTGCAGGTTATATTTTGCAGCGAAAAAAATAATGTAGAAGTAATTATAAACTCATCTCTAAAGACCGTTTCATTGTCAAGGCAAACTGAGATGGTCTAATAAAAGTGGATTAAAAACTCTCTTTAAATACAATAACGCCAAATTAAACTATAATGCTTGTCCTTAGGTGAATCACAACCTGTTACAGTTGGCTTTTCCGATGCTGTTTAAAGTGAACCCCATTGTCTAGACCTCTGCACGGGACAAAAACAATGTTAAAAAGATATTTGAAAATAGATAACGGATGTGTTTTGAGCTAAATTAGCCCTCAGCATATGAAAAAAACACATCCGCATGCTTTGCAGCATTACGAGCAAATTTACCATTAGATAA
>JBGTKR010000247.1:0-1794 GCA_041744535.1 Pyrinomonadaceae bacterium | reverse complement strand
ACGAGGTTTGAGAAAATTAATCCTTTTGTGTCGTCGTTTAAGGCGTTAATTGATTGGTCAATTGATTGATCGTTGTTTTTTGCAGTAAGGTCTTGCGTTACGCCGAGTGAATCGTAAATTGAAGCGATTTTTCCAATGGCGACGACATCCAAACCTTTTTCGGCGAGCATCGGAAGCAAGTTTTCATTCGGCGGCGGGACGGCGTAATCGTGGCGGTTTTCGGTGCGTGTAAATGATTCGGCAGTTTCGCCGATGAAAGGGCGGGCGATGACTCGTCCGACTTTGTGTTTGCCGTCCAATAATTCTCTGGCGATTTTGCAGATTTCGTATTGTCTTTTGATCGGGATAACTTCTTCGTGAGCGGCGATCTGAAAGACGGAATCGGCGGATGTATAGACAATCGGCTTGCCCGTTTTAACGTGCTGTTCGCCTAAATCTTTTATGATCTCCGTTCCCGACGCGGGAATGTTTCCCAAGATTCCGGGGACGTTTGCCTTTTGAATAAATTCCGAAATAACCTCATCGGGAAAGCCCTTCGGGTATGTCGGAAAAGCCTTTTCCAAAATGATCCCCGCCATTTCCCAATGTCCGGTTGTCGTATCTTTGCCGTTTGATTTGAGCGTGCATTTGCCGTAGCCGCCGATTGGGTTTTCAACGGCTTTTAAGTTTTCAAAAGGTCTGATATTCGCCAGCCCCATTTTTTGCAAATTCGGCAAATCAATCGGGCGTGAATCAATCACGTTTCCGAGCGTATCCGAACCCGCATCGCCCCATTCCGCTGCGTCGGGCATTTCACCGATTCCGGCACTGTCTAAAACCATTAGATTTATACGTTTGAATTTTGTTGTCATAAGATTTATATAATAATACAATATCGTCAGCGAGGTAAAAGATTATGGAAGTTTTTCAAACACGAATAGAAAATGACGGGAAAATACAATTGCCGCAGGAAGTTTTAGACGAACTCGATTTTGAAGCCGGGGATGAAGTTAAATTGGAAATAGAAAGAAAATCCATTCGTGTTTCATTAAGTGCCGTCGAACAACGCAGACAGGCACAGGAATTTGTTAAGCAAAGAATCAAAAAAAACGGTTCGGCGGTTGACGAACTTATCGAAGAACGTCGTCTGGAGGCTTTGAATGATTGAAAACGTGCTTGATGCTTCCGCCGTTTTAGCTTATCTATATGCGGAAACTGGTGCGGATGTAGTTGAACCTCTGTTTGAAAACTCGATCATCAGCCGTGTCAATGTAACCGAAGTCTTAACAAAACTCGTTTTTGACGGATTAACAATCGAAGAAGCTAAAGAAAACTTTGATAAATTAAATCTAGTAGTTGTCGAATTTGACGAAACACAATCGCTCAAAGCCTCCGAACTGCGACCTTTGACCAAACATCTCGGTTTGTCTTTGGGCGACAGATGTTGTTTGGCTTTGGCTGTTTTAGAAAATTTGCCAACTATTACCGCCGCTAAAAGTTGGGCGAATCTCAAGTTTTGCAAGGCTGTTTTGATCCGCTAATTATTCGGTGCGGTATAGCCTTCTCTGGCTCGCACTTCCGTTTCTTTCGGTAATCCTTTTAATTCGATTTTTATTTGACGGTATTTGCCGTCGCGTTTTTCGTTGGTCGAATAATAGCCGAGCGAATATTTTGTGCCGATTTCCTCCGCAACCTTCTTAAAAATTGCTCTGGCATCACGCAGGCTTCCGGCGGGAAAAACCTTTCCGCCCGAAGTTTTTGCCAGAGTTTCCATTTCATTTTCGGCTATCTGATAAAAGATTTTGCTCATCGCCA
>JBGTKR010000246.1:0-4017 GCA_041744535.1 Pyrinomonadaceae bacterium | reverse complement strand
GCCGACATCGAGCAATCTTGGTTTGCGATAAACGAACAGGATTTGGAAAAAATGCGTGAATTCCGCCACGCTTTGCCGGTTTCGGTAAATGAAAGAATCGTTAAATATAAACAGCGAAAGGTCGGGACGGATATGGCAGTTCCCGATGATAAATTTGAATCTTTTTTGAAATTCTACAAAAACAAATTCAACGAAAGCGGTTTGGAATACGTAATTTTCGGACACATCGGCGACAATCATCTGCACGCGAATATGATTCCGAAAGACGACGATGAAATGACCAAAGCACGCCATCTTTACGGGCGTTTTATTGCTCAGGCAATAATGCTCGGCGGAACGGTTTCGGCGGAACACGGCATCGGGAAATTGAAATCGAAATATCTTTATGTAATGTATGGCGAAAGGTTTTTGAACGAGATGGCGGAACTTAAAAAAGCATTTGACCGTAAAGGTATTTTGGGACGCGACAATATGTTTGACGCAAAATTCTTAAATCAATAACGTCTTCTGAAAAGAAAACAATTTAAGTCAATCAAAATACAGGAGTAAAAAATGAGAAATAAATTTACGTTTTTATTGGCAATAAGTTTGATCTTATTTATCGCCGTCGGTTGTAGTTTTATCGGTTCGAGCGATGAAGTTTCCGAAGATTCGTCGGGCAAATCCGGTGATTCTAAAACTACCGAAACAAAAAAAGAAGCCGCACCTTCGGGCGAAGTTCTCAAGGTCGGAATTCCCGAATGTGATGAACTTGTAACATATGTAAATGATAATACTGAAGAAATTGAATCGAGTTATGCCGGAAAAGCGGCACTTTATTTCTATAAAAATTATGTGTTGGAAAGCATCAGAGAAGGCGTTGAAAAAGCGTCTGATGAGGAAAAGATAAAATTAGCCAAAACCTGTAAAAAATCCCTTGAAGACTTAAAGAAAAGCGTCAAATAATCCACAGTTAAATTATAGAACTAAAAAAGACATAATGAATTATTCACTATGTCTTTTTTTTTCAGTTTGCGGCAAAATGATTTGAGTTATAAAATACAAATCTTTACGACACATAAATTAACAAGGAAAAAACTATTAATAAATGATAAAAGCACTTTTACTGGATTTCAACGGCGTAATTATTGACGATGAGCATTTGCAGATGGAGGCTTACCGGGACGTTTTGAAGGATGAAGGGATTGATCTGACCGAAGAAAAATACTTTGCTTGTCTGGGAATGAATGACGAAGTGTTTCTTCAAACCATATATCAACGCGAAGGAAAAGATGTCGAAACAGCAAGATTACCGGAACTTATCGAAGCAAAAACGGACAAGTGGCGTGATAAAATTGAAAAGGAAATACCGATCTTTGAAGGCGTTGAAGATTTTATAAAACGTATGGCAAATGATTTTACGCTTGGTTTGGTTAGTATGGCACGCCGTCTTGAAATTGATTATGTGCTTGATAAAACCGATCTGAGAAACAGCTTTTCGGCAATCGTCAGTGCGGATGATATTTCGACGGTAAAACCTGATCCCGAATGTTATCGGGAAGGTTTTCGGCTGGTAGATTCTTTTAGAACTTCACAGGGGAAAGTGCCGATAACCCGTAGTCAATGCGTTGTCATCGAAGATTCTCCGCAGGGAATTACGGCGGGAAAAAATGCACGGCTTAATACTTTGGGCGTAACAAATACGGTTGATGCCGAAAAATTACGCGAAGCCGGAGCGGATGCGGTTACGCACAATTTGAAGGATTGGTTTCCCGATTCTTTCCGACAAGTATTTTCCAAAACAAATTAACTCAGAATTAGAAAAATTATGGCTGAACATTTAATTTCAATCGAAAACGCAAAGGAAAACCTTTTAAGTTGTGCATTATTTCTAACGGAAAATATCAACAGCGTCGAAGCACGGACGGCGGCTATGGATGAGGTCGTATCGCACATAATCGCTCAGGGAGATGTTGATTTGGCGGCGGAACTTGCCGATTCTCTGGACGATCCGTTTGCACGCAACCGGCTTTTGACTAAGATAATTTCAAAGTGCGTTGAGATCGGCGACGAAGAATATGCTTTTCAATTGGTTGATGCGATTGACGAATACGGAATTCAGTCGAGAGCAAAGGAAGTTATTGCCCTGCAATTGGCGAAAAGGGGAGAATTTGAAAATGCTCTTGAAATTGCCGAAAATCTCGAACATTCTTCCGATGCCTTTGCCGGAATTGCAAATTATCAAACTCAAAGCGGCTTGGAAAATGAGGCATTAAATACTTTGGAAAGAATTGATTTTCAAGGCTCGAAGGTCAAAGCACTGATCGCTATCGCCGTTTATTACCGGGAAAAAGAGAAGATCGAAAAGGTTATAGAAAATCTGGAAAAAGCTGAAATAGAAGCGTATAAAATAGAATTCAGACAGGAAAAGGTCGGTTTTTTGCTTGAGATTGCGATTCAATATATCAAGGCGAATGATAAAGCGAAGGCAATCGAAACTTTAACCAATACCCGCAGTATTGTTGAAAAAATGGATGGCGTTGAAAAGGACGGTTTATTTGCCAACATCGCCGTCGGATATTTGAAGGCTGGAAGTATCGAACTTGCCGATCAGACATTAGATTTGGTTCGGGACAAGGCACAAATATCCAATTGTTTACTGGCTTATTCTCAGGAATTTCTGGTTACGGGCGATGCGGATGAAGCCGCCGAATCTTTGGAGGAATCCTACGCGATCTTGAAATCCCAGAGCGAATCCGAAATCCGCGACACGAAAGAACGCTTCCGGCTTTTCGGCTCGATTGCCGCTCAATTTGCCGAGATCGGAAAATACGAAAGAGCAATCGAGATCGCCCAGGAAAACATTGACATTCAGCAAAAAAATCTCGCCTTAACAAAAATTGCACAAATCGCGGTTCTGAATGAAAACGACGCTTTTGCCCGGCAGGCTTTGCAGGCAATCAAAGAAGAATCCAGCAAATTACACGCTCTGGTTGCTTTAAGCGATACAAAAAACAGCTTGGGCAAAAAGGACGAAGCCCTCGAATTTTTAAACGAAGCATCGTATTTAGTTGATACTGTCGAGCAGTTTATTGTCCGCACCGAAGTTGAAAACGATCTCGCCGCACGTTTTTACCAACTCGGCGAAACGGAAAAAGCCCGTGAATTAGCCGCAAAAAGTCTGCAAACGATTGAAGAAATAAAAGGCGACGACAACCGCTCGGCGGCTCTGGCACAATTATCGGATATTTATCAAAAACTGGATTTTACGATCTCCGCCGAAGACAAAAGCATTTTGGATAATCTGGTTAAAACTTCCGAATTTTCATAATAGTTTGCTGCAAAAAAATAAGGCTTTAAACATTATCGGAAATAACAACATACCCAATCTTATAAGAATATTTTTCCCGCGAATAAACGCGAAAATACGCGAAAAAAAAATTCATAAATCTTTTGTCTTATTTTCGCGGTCTTTCGCGTTTATTCGCGGGCTAATTCTTATTTCCAATAATGTCTGTTAAAACTTTGCGGGCTTTGCGTCTTTGCGGGAGAAAAAAGGTTTCCCGCCAAGTCGCAAAGTTCGCAAAGAAGAAAAAGCAACAGGAATTACGAACTATTAAAACAAAAGTATTGGAGATTATTATTGGATTTCTGCTATTAAAATACCTCATTCGCTAATAAATCTTCATAAATATCCCTTTTACGAACTAATCGGGCTTCGCCGTTTTTATTTATTAAAATCACGGCGGGAAGTTCGCGTCCGTTATATGGAAACATTTGTGCGATTGAATATGCACCGCAATTTAAGAGTGCCAGAGTTTCGCCGACCTCGACATTTTCAGGCAAAAGCCGGTAATCGGGCAATCTTTTATTGCCTTCGATGTCGAAATATACATCGCCGCCGTCGCACAGAGGACCGGCTAATTTATAAGGAGTTCGATGATTTTCTCCGGCTCTGTCCACCGAAATCAGATGGTAATACCATTTATAAGTTTCCATCGAAAGCAAGATATTAAAACCCGCATCGGTCAAAAGCCA
>JBGTKR010000245.1:0-16703 GCA_041744535.1 Pyrinomonadaceae bacterium | reverse complement strand
TAATAAATTAAAGGGTCCGAAAATCTTTCCGATTCCGGCGGTTCCGCGTTTTTGCACAAGAAACAAACCGACGAGAATAACAAGCGTCAGCGGCACGACATACGGCGTAAGCAGCGGAGTAGCCACGCTCATCCCTTCCATTGCACTTAAAATCGAGATTGACGGCGTAATAACGCCTTCGCCGTAAAGCAGTGCCGCACCGAAAATACCTATCGCAATCAGAAACCGGTTCTCGGTTCGTCCCGAAGGTGTGATCGGTGTCGCAATCGCCGCCAGCGAGAGAATTCCGCCCTCGCCGTTATTATTGGCACGCACTACGAAAACGAGATATTTGATCGAAATAACGATAATAAGCGACCAAAAAATCAAAGACAGCACGCCTAAGATATTTGCCGGAGTCGCCGCAATCGAGTGCGGACCGTGAAAACATTCGCGTATCGCATAAAGCGGAGATGTGCCGATGTCGCCATACACGACACCGAGAGCCGTCAAGGATAAAATCCCTAAATATTTTCCTTTCGGAGCTTCTTTGGGAATGTGCGTGTCTGCATAAGTCGAATGAATATCCGTTGATACTGGTTCTGCCATAATCTATTTGAAAAAAAACAATTGAATTGAAGGTGGTGAAAAATGTCTGTTTAAAGAAGAAACTCTCATTTAAAGAGAGTGCATTCTCACCCAAAAATTTGTCCCGAATAGAATCACATAAAATTTATAAAAATTTTATAAAGATTTCTCTTAGGCAGGTAAAAATTGGTAAAATTACAGATGCTTGTATCCGTCCTTAAAAAAGAAAAATTAGTCATTACTTATGACAAAATAGGTTAAGAAGAATAAATTTCTCTAAGTCGCTCTGCCGAAGCAAAAAGAGTTTGAACTTTCTACCTAACCTAATTTTGTCAATACAATTACTCGCTTAAAAATCAAATTATTAGACAAAAACCATTTTACTACTTTCCTCACTAGACTCCAGAACTCCGAATTTGCAATGACTAATTAACAATCGGAATGCGAGGAAATTCAAACCACATTTTTATTCATCTGTGCCGATCTCGCCTGCGGATTTAGCAGGACATTGAGCCAATCGCCGACGATGTTTAGGGATTTTTAATCAGTAAATTAAAACCTTCGGAAGTTGTAGGACAAAGACAATTCTACTTTTTTATATCTCTGGCGGTTTTGGGTTTGTTTGCGGTGATTTTGATTGTATAGAGAAGACGAAAACGGAAAAATTAAGTTTTGGAGGTTGAATTTTCCGTATTGGTTAAAATATTCCACAGGGCAAAAATGTTTCATAGGATTTAGGTGCTTTTACGCTTTAGATTGTGTTTCTTGAGCCAGTTATGCAGATTGGTTTCTGTTGTGTTATAACAGTTGGCAATGAACTTTTGAGTTGAACGATTTTTCAATAAGGGTTCAATTTCTGGGCGATACTTATCAAGTTTTGATTTTCCATATCTCGTTCGATCTCAGATGCCATCGAGAATACCATTGCGACGATTTTACTTTGGATAGAGTTGTCGAGCGTCCATTTCCTTTGACAGCATAAACTCGAACGCCTTTCTCGACTGCTACTGAGAGTATCTCCATAAATTCGAGCATATTTCTTCCAAATCGGACGATTAATGTATCACCTTTTTTGAATCCTTCAATAAATTCTGCAATCTACAGATATATTTCATATAGACGAGATTTCTGATCGTTCCAAGCCGGATATTTATCAAAATGAATCGTCAAGACAATTCAGATAAAAGCAAAAATTTAGGATTTATTTAACCTGTTGTTGGTTTTAATTTAACCTCCGACGTTCAATCTAAAAATTACAAAACATTCACATAATTTTTTAGACTTTAACAAGGAGATCAAGTATGAAGATTTCTAAAATCTTTTTATTCGTAGTGTGTGTCAGTTTAGTGCTGACTACATTTGGACAATCACAACTTACAACCGGAGCTGTCAGCGGCACGGTGCAGGACATAAACGGAGCTGTCGTTAGCGGGGCGACGGTTACTGTTCTTAATGAAGAAACTAATCAAAAGCGAACATTGACTACCAATGATGACGGCTTGTTCGTCGCCTCGACCCTGCCGCTCGGAAACTACACCGTAACCATTGTAAAGGAGGGTTTCACCACGATTAATCAAAACAATTTAGAAGTTAATGTCGGTCGCACGACAACGATCAGACCGATTTTGCAAATAGGCGATTTAACCGCCATCGTGACGGTTGAAAGCACACCGATTATTGACACGGTAAAAACTGATGAGTCCACACTTATTACGCGGACACAAATTAACGAATTGCCGATCAACGGGCGGCGAGCCGATCAGTTTGCACTGCTGGCACCGGGTGTATCGAAAGACGGACGCTTCGGATTGCTCAGCTATCGCGGACAATCGGGAGTATTTAACAATTTTACGCTTGAAGGCAATGACGATAATCAGGCATATTTTTCGGAAGCGGCGGGCAGAACGCGGATTGCCAGTAACATAAGTGCCAACGCTATTCAGGAATTCCAGGTTGCCACGTCCAACTTCCTGCCGGAATTCGGACGTTCGGCAGGCGGTGGAATAAACGCGGTGGTTCGTTCCGGTGGAAATCAGTTTAAGGGCGATGCTTTCTGGTATTTTCGCAATCAAGATTTCAGTGCACGCGATCCTTTGGCTTCCATCAACCCGGACGAACGCCGCGATCAGTTCGGCGGTTCGGTGAGTGGTCCGATAATTAAGGATAAATTATTTTTCTTTGCAAACTATGACCAGCAGCTTCGCACATTTCCGCTTGTAACGGAGGATTTGAGCGATGTTTTGACAACCGGACTTCCGGCAAATGCAAGTGCCGCCGATCAAGCGGCGTTTGCCAGAGGAACAGCCGATCTGCGAAGCCGTTTTCCCGGCGGTGAACCCGGAAACGCTCTGCCGCGTGAAAATAATCAAAATCTGGTGTTAGCTAAAATTGATTGGTTGGTTAATAATGCCAATACTTTTTCGCTAACTTATAATTATTTGAATGCCCGCGGGTTGAATGCTATTCAAACTCCTCTGGTTTTGGGAAATGTCGGACGTAACGGTTCGGACGATGTGCGAATTAATACATTAAATACCCGTCTGACCACCGTAATAAATCCGAAAATCGTCAACGAATTCCGTTTTCAGATCAAACGAGATTTTGAATATCAGTTCGGTAATGAACTACCGCCGCAGGTATTCGTCGGTGGATTTTCCTACGGACGTGCCAACTTTCTCGAACGTCCGGCTCTGCCCGATGAGCGACGCTATCAGGTAGTTGATAATGTCAGTTTTACCATCGGCAACCACACCGTTAAAGTAGGCGGGGATATTAATTATGTCCGCGATAAAATCAATAATCCGAGAAATTTCGGCGGCACATACAGTTATTCCAATGCTCTCACCTACGGACGTGATTTGATCGCCGCAGACAACAATATTGCCGCGAGAAATTATACCCGATACACACAGAGTTTCGGTCTTCCCGGTTTAATATTTTCGACCACGGATTATGCGGCTTTTGTTCAGGATCAATGGCGTATTCGCAAAAACCTGACGGTAAATTACGGTTTGCGTTATGATCTTCAAAGTCTCCCCGCTCCGGTTGCTCCGAACCCGGACATTCTCGAAACAACTATTATTAATGAAGCAAAATCGAACTTCGGTCCGCGAATCGGTGTCGCGTGGGATATTTTCGGCGACCAGAAAAATCTTATCCGCGGGGGTTACGGAATTTATTACGGCAGAACACCGAACGGCACGATTTTTAACGCTTTAACACAGACGGGTTTGCTTGATCCGCAGACGGGTTTGCCGGATTTGAACCGCACCGTTGTCGGCATTTCGGTTTCGCCGACGACAACCGGAGCTCCGCTTTTTCCGCAGATTTTGACGGATTTTCCCGCCAGTTTATCAACCAGCACGAATGTATTTCGGCTTGATTCCGAATACGCAAATCCCCGACTTCAGGAAATAAACATCGGCTACGAACGCGAGGTTTTCAACAATCTAAGCGTAACGGCGAGTTTCTTATATACAAAAGGTGATCGTTTGCCGGTAACTTTTGACACCAATCTGCCTGCTCCGGCTTTTACCAGAAACTATCTTTTGCCCGACGGAACAAATGTTACCGTGCCGTTCGGTGCGGGTGTAACCTGCACGATTGTTCCGACCGGCGGTTCGTGTCCGACGGCAAATCGTGTCAACGTCAATGCTTCCCGTCCGAATCCGAATTTTAGTGCTATCGAATTACTGCGTTCAATCGGCGAAACTTATTATCGAGCATTGTTTGTCGAAGTTAAACGCCGCTTTGCTCAGGGTTTTCAATTTAATATCGCCTACACTTTAGCAAAAGCGGAAAACCTTTCGGGGTCGGGAAACGGCAGCGGCAGCGGTTCGGAAAGTCCGTTCGGCGGGTCTGATTTATTTAATCAATTTGATCTGAGTGAAAATCGTGCCGCCGCTCCGACCGATCAGCGACACCGGTTCGTTTTCAACGGAATCTGGCGTTTGCCGAAAATCAAAAGCGACAACGGATTTGTCAAAGCACTGCTTAACGGCTATCAATTAAGCGGAATTTTCACGGGCGAATCCGGCAGACCTTATTCGGCAAATATCTCGATCCCGACAATTTCATTTACGCAGAACGGGCAGATTTTTACACCGTTCAGCGGCGGAACACTCGGTCTCGGCGGTTTGAGTTTAGCACCGAATATCGAACGCAACAGCATCTACGGCGATGCAAATTACAAAGTGGATTTACGTCTGTCGCGGACATTTGATGTAACCGAAAGAGCAAAGATTGAATTGATCGCCGAAGGTTTCAACATCTTCAACCGCTCAAATTTCAACGGTTTTAACACAACGATCTACAACACCCTGACACCTTCGCCGAATCCGCCGACTGCCGATACTCCGATTCAATTCATTCGCAATAATAGTTTCGGAGTGGAAAACAACGACGGTTCACAACCTGACGGAACAAACGCCCGACGTTTTCAACTCGCGGTTCGTTTCCGCTTCTGAAAAAGATTGAAGCGAAGTTTCAAAAAAAGGGACGGATCGAATAAGTATTCGGTCTGTCCCTGACAAAAATTAAAGGATTATTTTTATGTTAAACAAGATTTTAAGCAAAACTCTGGTATTGATAATTATCAGTTTGATATTTGTGACGCTTTCGTTCGGTTGGGACAACACCGGGCATAAAGTTTCCGCATATATTGCGTGGCAGCATATGTCGCCCGAAGCCAGAAACAAGGTGGTGGAACTTCTGCTCTCCGCACCTGAAGATTCTCATCTGAGTGTTTATTATGCCGCCGATTCACGCTCGCGTTCGGTTAAAGAACTCGAACTTTTTATGATCGCATCAACCTGGTCGGACATCATCCGCAATCGAGATTATAAGGTTCGCTACGAGAAATATAACAAAGGACCGTGGCATTATGCCGATGTTTTCTGGAGACGAACTAACGGAGAATTCGAGGTATTGGACAAAAAAAGCGATGGATTAGCGTTCGCCAAACTATACGATTTTGAAAAGAATCTAAAAAACGATAAGTTCAAAAGCGACGAAAAAGCTGTTGATCTGGCTTGGTTTCTGCACGTTGCCGGAGATGTTCACAATCCTCTGCACAATGCTTCCAGAGTAACTGACATCGAACCGGAAGGTGATCGCGGTGGAAATCTCTTTCTGCTTTCTCCAGAAGACGCAGCCGAAGGTCGCCTCAATCTTCATTCATATTGGGACGGAATTCTGCGTCGAAATGTTCCACGCCCGGATGACGCTTGCGATACCGAATACATCCCGACCATCGCCCACGATATTACAAAAAAATTCCCGTTTGAAAAAATGGACAAACGTCTCAAACTCGGCAATTATAAAGAGTGGAATCTTGAAGGCTTAAAACTGTTGGAAAGAAATGTTTATCCTGCCAGTTTGAAGCGAAATGAACTGCCTTCAAGCGAGTATCAAAAAATGGCTTTTGCAATCGGACAGGAACAGATCGCTTTAGCGGGTTATCGAATCGGCGAAACGCTTAATCAAATTTTCGGGAAGAAATAAGAAGGGAAAACTATGTCAAAATTATTATCATTAAAATATAAATCATTGCTCGGAATCCTCGTTTTTGTCTTAGCATTTGGAATTTTTCAACCGTTCAACGCTCACGGACAAACTGCAAATAAAAAAAGAATTTTAATCATTTCACTTGACGGGCTTGATACACAATATCTTCAAAAAGCCGACGAATTCAATTTAAAAATCCCGACGCTCAGAAAGTTAATGGCAAACGGTGTGACGGCACGCGGAATGACTTCGGTTTACCCTTCGATCACATATCCGAATCACACTTCTCTGGTGACGGGTGCGATGCCTGCCAAACACGGAATTTTCGGCAACGGCATTTTTGAACCGCCGGTCGGAACACAAACGAATCTTTATCATTGGTTTGCCAAAGACATCAGAGCAGACACGATCTGGGATGCGGCAAGCCGTGCCGGAATGACGACCGGAATGGTTTCATTCCCGGTTGCCGGAGGAGCGGGCGATTGGAACGTCCCGGAAATCTGGAAATCGGGCGGAACACCGGACGAATCACGTCTGGAAATTGCCAAAAATGCCCGACCGCGAGGACTTGTCGAAGAAGTCCAAAAACAATTTCCCGACATATACAAAAACACGAATTCCGACGAAGGCGACGATGCCCGAACAAAATTTGCCGAATACATCATCAGTGAAAAACGCCCTGAAGTAATGTTCGTTCATCTATACGACCTCGATCATTTCCAACACGACTTCGGACCATTTACATCCCAAGCGTTTGAGATACTTGAGAAAACAGACGGCTATGTCGCACGATTAATTGCCGCCGCCGAAAAAGCAGGAACTCTCGACGAAACTACCATTTTCATCACCAGCGACCACGGTTTTAAACCGATTTCCAAGCAATTTAATCCGGGAGTTTTGCTAAATCGTGCCGGATTGGTTACAGCAAATACCGTCAAAGACGAAAACGGACGCGAACGCACTACCTTCACCGATTGGAAAGCGGCGGTTTATGTCACGGGGGCGGCGTGTGCAATATATCTTAAAGACCCGAATGACAAAGCGACTTTGGAAAAATTGCTGGAGATTTTCAAACCACTCGAAAAAGACAAAAACAGCGGAATCTATCGTGTTCTTGAATCAAAAGAAATAAACAAACTCGGCTCAAATACCCGTGCCGCAATAATGCTTGAAGCCGCCGACAATTTTACATTCGGTTCAAACTACACAGGCGAATTGGTCGTCGAAAGCCGTTCACGAGGAATGCACGGTTATCTGCCGAGCCGCACCAATTACTACGCTTCATTCATTGCTTCCGGCAAAAATGTCAGCCGCCGCGGAACGATAGATTATCTAAACGTAACCGATGCGGGGTCAACCATCGCCGCTACTCTCGGTGTCAAATTGAAAAACGCAACGGGAAAAGTCAAAAAACTGCAGAAATCTAAATGAACAGACAGAACTAGGGAATTTCCGCCTAAACTCCAGAAAAGTATCAATAAAAATCTTAATTTTGGATAAAAGTGCTGACTTTAACTTCATTAATTATTTCTTGAATGTTGATCTCTTTGCTTTTTGTTGATTCGTATCATCCAATAGAGTTGATGTGCCGCCCTCACTTGCGGATTGAGCAGGACATTGAGCCAATCGCCGACGATGTTTAGGGATATGACGAGCAATGCCAGAGCGATTGTCGGGAAAATTATCATCCACCAGCCGTCGCGGATGAATTGCTGCCCGTTGTAGAGCATATAGCCCCAATTGATGCGGGTTGTGTCGCCGATGCCGATGAATTCCAAGCCTGCCTGCAAGATGATGACACGCCCGACTATCAGCATCATTTTGGTTATTATTATCGGGAAAGCATTCGGCAAAATTTCGTGAAACAGGGTTCTCGTGTGGCTTGCTCCCAACGCACGCGAAGCTTCGACGAAATCCCTCTCTTTTAAGGACAAAACTTCGGCTCGGACGATGCGTGCCATCGTTGTCCAATATGTAAAACTCAAAATAATTACCAGATAAAAGAACGTCGAACCGAAAAGTGCGACGATGACCAACGCCAGAAAAAAACGGGGCGGAACGAGAAAAAGTTCCGTTACACGCATCAGAAAATCATCCCAAAAACCGCCTGCATATCCCGCTGTTGCTCCGACCAAAACGCCGATCACGGTGCTGATAATCGTAACGATCACGCCGATCAAAATCGAACTCCTCGCTCCGTGAATGACTCCGCTGAAAATATCTCTGCCGAGATCATCCGTGCCGAAAAGGAATTTTAAAGACGGCGGTTGGAATGCGTAATCGGAAGTTTTCAGAGGATCAAACGGTGCGATAAAGTCTGCAAAAACGGCAAGCAAAACAAAAATTATCAACACAAACAATCCGGCTAAAGCCAGTTTATTCTGCACAAGAATATGCTGATAATTTTTTATTTGACCATTCATTTAGTGTATTTAATTCGCGGATCGAGAAATGTATAAGTCAGATCGGTGATAAAATTCATTATCACGACCGAAATGGAAATAAGCAGAAAAAGCCCCATTAAAACGGGATAGTCTCTCGCCGTGATGACTTCGATCATCAACCTGCCCAAGCCCGGATAGCCGAAAACCGTTTCGACCAGAACCGCACCGCTCAAGACCATTCCGAGATTACCGCCGAGAATTGTAACGATTGGCAGGAGTGCATTGCGAAGGGCGTGGGAATACAAAACCCTCGTTTCCGAAACGCCTTTGGCTCTTGCCGTCATAATAAAACCTTCGCCCAGAATACCGAGCATCTCCGTCCGCATCAGACGCATAATTTGAGCAATCTGGATAATTACGAGCGTGATGACGGGCAGAGCAAGATGAACCGCTAAATCAAAAAAATAAGCCGCACCGCTCAATTCTTTTTCAACCGAAACCATTCCCTGTGCTGGAAATAATCCGAGATAAAGTGCGAAAACAAGCAGCAGGAGTTGTCCGATTGAAAATGACGGAAAAGAATTTCCGAGAAGTGCAAAGATATTTGCAACGCGGTCAAAAAGCGAATTTTCCCGCCGTGCCGCTTCGACTCCGAGAACGATGCCGGAAAACGTGGCGATAAACATTGAAAATAAAGTAAGCAGAAGCGTCGCCGGAACGCGGCTTAAAATCACGGAAGAAACGGGTTGCTGATAGCTGAGAGAATATCCAAAATCGCCGTGCAGAATTTGTGTAAAATAAATCCAAAGCTGTGTTAAAAGCGGTTTGTCCAAACCGAATTTGGTACGGATAAATTCGTAATATTTCTCATCTCCGCTTTGTCCTGCAAGGTATGTTACAGGATCGCCCGGTGCGAGATGAATCAGGAAAAAATTGATGACGATCAGAAGCAGTATGAGGATGATTGATTGGATCAACCTCCTTAATAGAAATCTTTTACTAAAACGGGAAAAAGAGATTTTCATAGATTCTGTTTACTTTTTTTTAACTCGTGGTTTTATCAAATTCTGTTTCTGCTGTTTTAATTTGGTTAATCCTCACTATCCAATATTTATAGGATAAATACATCGTAACAAACATTGTAATAATCATTCCCGCCAATATTAAATATTTGCCTGTTGTGAAAATAATCGTGGAAGTAAAAAATAAAATTACGGATAAGCCGAATAGAAGAGAAACCGTTAAAGAGAAAACGGTAATTCGTTTTAATTTAAGATGAAGATTGTTTAATGATTCTCTCAGATTGTTTCCTTTAATCGGATTTTGCAGAGTCAAATATCCAATAAGATCAGTAAAAATAAATAATGCGGCACTGATTATAAGCGTGATATTTGCCCACAAAGGCTTATTTCCACCGTCAAACATATTATGGTAAACAATTAAAAATGCTATCAGCAAAACGGATTCAATGATGAGTTTGAGCCTTATTCTGTTCAGTTTGGGATGATTCTGAATTTTGGTCATCATTAGCAATTCTGCTTGGCTTTTCTTTTCAATTCCTGCTTTTTCCCAATTTGATTTTAATTCTTCTAAATTCATCGTAATTTTTAATTCAAAATCTTTTTAAGTTTGTTTTTGATTCTGTTGATTTGCACACCGACATAATTCTCGGTAATGCCGATAATGTCGGCTATTTCCTGATATGAATAATCTTCCAGATAAAGAGAAATAATAGCTTTTTCAGCATTGTTTAACTTTCGCAACGCCGCAAACATTCTCTCTTCATTTTCAGATAATTCATTCTTTTCTACCGGATGAAATTTTTCGGGTATATTTTCTTTAAAATCCAATGGTATTGTGTTTTTTCTGAAAACCGCGATGGCTGTGTTTAAAGCGATGCGATACATCCAAGTGCTTACTTTTGACTCTTTTCGGAAATTCGGAAATGCCTTCCAAAGTTGAAGCACAATTTCTTGAAACAAATCTTCCTGATCTGCTTTGTTATCCCGATACATCCGACAAACTTTATAGATGATATTTTGATGTTCATCAATTATTTCCAAAAAATCCTTTTCCATACGATTAGAGTTTTTTAAAGTGAAATGTTTGTCCCATTCTTTCTACTTTTAATCCGCTGACAACATTATCTTTGACCTCAAAAGTAATTTCTAATTCTACCTTTTTCCCGAAAAATTGATGATTTCCTTTCGGGTAAATTTCAAACGGCGGATTTCCCGCAAGTTGTGCGAAAAGACCATTTTTGGTGTGAATAATATTCAACTTCATTTTGCCTGAATCTGAAATAAAGTTTCCGCTGTATATTCTAAGATCAATGGAATCTGCTGAAATCTCTTTTTCTACTTTAGGCATTTCAAACGGCAGGTCATAAACCATCTTCTCAATGTCGTTGGCGATGGATTCCGTGGGCAAAGTGGAAATATTACTAAGAATGATAATGCTGATTTTTTCTTCGGGATATAACGCAATGTAAGACGAATAACCCCAAGTCCCGCCGCCGTGATAATATTTTTTCGGTTTCTCGGTTTTGATAAACCAACCGTAGCCGTAATTCTTCTTCTCTGCGTTATTAGCGGTAAATATCAATGCTTTGGTTTTTTCGTTTAGTAATTTGTTAGAAAAGAAACTATTGCCCCATTTTAATAAATCAGTTGAGGAAGCATACATATCGCCCGCACCTTTTAACATTGAATAATTACGATAAGGAGCAACAACTAAATTGTCATCCGTTACCAAATGATAGCCCGATGTCATTCGTGGAATAATTTTTTGCGAATATGCCACGCCTGTTTCCGTCATTTGCAGTTTTTTTAAGATTTTGTTCTCTAAAATATTTTGAAAATCATCCTGATAAACTGTTTCGAGAATATCGGCTAAAAGATAATAACCGAGGCTTGAATAACTCATTTGCGAACCCGGCGGGAAAAGTAAGTCCAAATTATTGATTTCGGAAATTATTTGTTCATTATTAAGCTGCAGCTTTGATTTTATCTGCCAATAATCTTTAATCCCTTCGTTGTGAAGCAAACCGGAAGTGTGTGTTAAAAGCTGATAAATAGTTATGTCTTTGAATTTATCGGATAGACCTTCGATATATTGATTGGCTTTGTCATTAACATTTAATTTGTTCTCCGCTTGAGCTAATGCGATGAGTGTGCCTGTAAATGTTTTAGTAATAGATGCGATTCGATATTTAGCACCATTTTCAATTTTGAGATCGTGTTCGACAAAAGCCAAACCAACCGATTCCCGAAAGATAATATCTTCACCCTTTGCCACCAATATTTCGCCGCTAAAACTTTTCTTTGCGTGGATAACATCAATATAAGTGTGCAAATCCTTTTTTAATGATGAAAAATCATCCGTCTGTGCATTAACATTGAATACAAAAGCAACAATTAAAAAGCCTGATAAAATAAATTTTAGGTTCATAAAACAACATTTTAAGTTCATAATTACTCTATATGTTGTTTTAAAAGTACAAAAACTTACACTTTGTCAAATTTTTGTAGTTCAAGTAATGGGAGCCTCTTTTATTTTTATTTAGTTTTCCCGCATTTTTGCAAGGTTATAAGATAGATTTTCGTTTACGGAAGGCGTGTTTCCTGCGTTGCCCACACCAGCCAACGCCCGTCGCGTTTAATGAATGTATCGGTAAAACGAATGTGTTTGTCAACGGGCTGATTTTTTTCGTCGCGTCCTTTCAAGTGATTTATGCCGGTAATAATTGCCGTTCCTCCTTCGATGCTAATGTCCAGATCGGAAAGTTCAGCGGATTCAATCGTATTTTTGTCGGCTTTTATTTGTTCGATCAACTTCGCTCGTCGGCTGATCGCACCGGCGGCGTTTATTTCGCTGGCATCGGCGGTAAAATTTCGTTCAAACCACGTCGCATCACGTTTTATCAAAGCATTATTCCAATCGCGTTTCATAAAATCCAAAATTGCAAAGTCGCTCATTTCGTGATTGGCGTTAGTAACGGCTTGCCAACGTCCGTCGCGTTTTTCTAAAACGTGAACGCTGCGGTTATAAAAAGTTTCCTCTCTGCCCGCAGGATTTTTGATTGTTACAACTAGCCGATGCGTAATGGTCGCCGTGTTCGGCGTGCAGGAAATTATGTAATTGTCGGAAATTACGCTGTCAGCCAAATTCGGGTTGGCTTTGTTTCGTTCAGCCCGTCGGAGAATATTGTCTATGGTCTGGGTTTTATTAACCATAGCAGGCAGAGCGACAAAATCATCGGCAAATGTATTTTCCAGATAAGCACGGTCGCCGCGTTGTCCCGCTGATTCCCACGCGAGATCAAACGCTTCGAGAGTCTTTTTATCCGCATCGCTGCATTGACCGAAAGCGAATGTCGAAACAGAAAAAAGCGAAATGATTATGGCTAAAATGCGTTTCATATTCTGACTCCTTTTTTTGTCGGGGTACCGATTATTTTACTGGCGATTTTGCAGAAAACTCAAGCTGTTGCGAAAAAAAAGGCAGTATCCGCGTTTCGATGCGTTCTGCCGTTTTGTCTATATGATCGCCTTCAAACTCTTCAAAAGTATGCTCGATCTTATTAAGTTTTAGTTTCTCGGAAAAACCACGGATGGATTTTAAAAGCTCTTCTTTTGTTCCGACATCAAAGGCGATTCCGCCAAGTTTCATCAAATTCACGCGGTATTGATCAACCATCCACATCGGCGTGTTTGCCAACCAGCGTGCTTGTGATTTTTCAGCAGACTCATCAGGTTCGCCTTTCTTTTTGACGGGAAAATCTGCATAAAACGGCGGTTTTGAAGGGTTTGGAGAAAATGCGGCGGCGGAAGCGAGAAACGTGCGGGCAAAGAAACTTGTTTTTTCTATATCATCCCATGATTTGGTGTTTGATGCTTCAACCATAAAAGCATTTGGTGAATTCGGATTCGGATAATCATCAAGGCAGCACGGACTCGTTGCATAAACCGCTCCGTAAATATCTGGATGCTTCATCGCCAGTTTGATCGCCCCGTAGCCGCCCATCGAATGTCCCGTAATTCCGCGACTCGACGCATTCGGAATTGTGCGGTATTTTTTGTCAATGAAATCAACCAGTTCCCGCGTGATAAAATCTTCCCAATTTCCCGTTGTAACAGAATCTGTATAAAAACTTCCGCCGAATTTGTTTTTCGCGTCGGGCATCACGAGAATCATCGGACGAACTGTTTTCTCCGCAATTAACTTGTCCATCATCGTGCCGATATTCATCCGTAAGCCTTCATTTTCAATTATCCATGTTTTGTTAGCGGCGGGCGTAAAACCGTGTAGAAAATAAACAACCGGGTAGCGGGATTCGGTTTGTTTATCATAATCGGGCGGGAGATAAACCAAAACATTTCGTTCGGGCGAGTCGCCGATCAAAATTTTTTCCAGTGAAACGGCGTGTATTTCATCCGTGATTATTTTTCCGCTTTGTGAAGAAACGGACAAAACGGCGGTAATAAAAATGAAGCAAAATATGAGTTTTTTCATTCCAATCCTTTATCGAATGATTAATGTTGATGATTATGTTCGGCGACAAGACATGGCTCGCCGCTTTTGCAGTCGCAATTCGGGTCGTTGCATTCGTAATGTCCTTGATTTGTCAGTCCTTCAAACTCGTCGGCAAAGCGTCTTCCGCCTTCGATTATGCCTGTTTCGGTTAGCTCGTAAGTGTCGGAAAAATCAAAGTTGACCAGTTTTCTTTTTTGCAAAGCCGATAGATTAACGGAAAAAGTTTCGTCGGAAGCGTCGAGGAATTTTTGCAGTTGAGCGACGGTGATCTGTTCGCCGAAGCCTTCGCCACGCATCCAATACATCACCTGCAAAATCTCATCCTGCCAGAAAATAGACGGCGTTTCATCAGTTTCAACTAATTCGGTCGGTTGTTGTTCCTGCATTTTTTATCTCTCCTTCGGCAAAGCGACTTTGACAACTCCATTTTCCACTTTCAGCGGGAGAGATTCAAGATGAAGATCGGCATCGTCCATACATCGTCCGTTTTGCCGCACATCGAATTGCAAACCGTGGGACGGGCAATTTAAAATATGTCCTTCCAGAATACTTTTCTCAAGCGACTCGCCGCCCTTCGGACAGGCGTTTTGAAACGCATACGGCGTTCCCGCGATATTGCACAAAAGCAAATTTATATCGCTTAATTCTACCACTTTCAGATCGTTTTCGGGAATCTCGTCGGCACGGATGATCGGCATCATATTCGGCATATCCGCATTTGTCGGCGTAGTTTGACGCGATTGGATCTGCACCAATTTGACGGGAGGTTTCGGCGGGGCGATCATATCCTCGTATTCGACGTTGAGCAGATCGGGCGTGTGTGAATGCAGAGCCTGTTCAATTTCGGCTTTGAGCATTGTTGACGAAACATTTACGGATGATGAACTGCCGAAAAGTCTCAGACGGGCGACACCATTTTTCACTTCGACAAGTTCGACATCCGCACCGAAAACTTTTAGTTGCTCGCGGGCAATTTCGAGTGCATTTTCGATGCGTGTTTCAAGCGGTTGAGCCATCAGATCGTGAACCAATAGAACCGCCTGCACGAGTTCGTCGCCGCCCATTTCTTCTAAAATCTTTCCGCCTTCGGGTTGTGCGGAAACTATTTCAACGATTCTTTTTAAAGCCCCGTGATGCAGATCGAGTAAAGTATAAACCAACGCCCGCACGTGATTGCGAACCGCTTCTTCCGGGTGCTGTTCGATGGATTCAAGCAGTATGTTTAACTGGTCAAAAGCGGTTGTTTGTTCTTCTTCAGCTTCGGTTATTGTTTCACTCATTTTATTTTAGGTGGAATCATCTGACGGAACGCCAGCATCTTGCTGGCAATGGACGCTTCTGAGCGTCCAAGCAAAGTTAATCATCTTTAAGTTCACCATAATTTTTAAAGTTCGCCACATTCGCTTTCGTGCTATTGCACTCATTGCCGCCAAGATGGACGGCGTTCCATTTATCGAAAATCTTTAACTGTTTGACTTTGCCATTGCTTTTTCTTTAACTATTTCTGAGAATTCATCAAACCTTTCGGTAATTTCGGGACTGCATTCAAAACCGATCTCCGAATCAATCGGTTCAAGGTCTAACACAACGACTTCCGGCGGCAGAGCTTTAAAGTACTGCAAAATCTGCATCAAATTATCCAAACTAATAATTCCCGTAACAGATTCCGCCACGCATTCCTGCACAACTTCTTCGTCAAGCGACTTGAAATCCCAATTATAAACATCCAGAGTTCCGGGTTTTCTTCCTTCACGTTCCGCCGCCGAAACGAACACAACTCTGTCATATTTTCCCGGATGATCCTGAAACCACTGCAAAACCGCGATTGCTCCGAAACTCAGATTTTCAAGGTCGAATTCTTTCACCCATTTCTGCTTCTCTAAAAAAGGAAGCAAAACCTGCCCGAATGATAAATCTTTTAAATTAGGATGTCCGACTCCGGCAATTAAAACTTTCACGATACATTTATTTTACTTTAATAAAATACCAAGACATAAATCACTTTGCGAAATTATGTCTTGGTAATAAATAAGAATTTAATTTTACTAAAAAAATCTAACCGTCAACTCCGCAGGCACAGGTGTTTATTTCTCTGACGACCTTGTGTTCGCCGGCGTAAATATGCGTCGTGCAGGGCATACACGGGTCGAAACTTCTGAGAGTTCGGAGAAGATCAATGCCTTTATAATCCGATTCTTTGTCGAATTCTTCGAGAATCGGTGTATTTAAAACGGCTTCTTCATACGGTCCGTGTTTGTCCCAAGCGTCCATCGGCGAAGCGTTGATCGTCGAAGGTGTAACGATCTGATAATTTGTAACAACGCCTTTGTCGAGTTCCATATGATGCGACAAAAATCCGCGTCCCGCTCCCCAGAAACCGACTCCGATGCGGTTTGTTTTCGGGATTTCAAATTCGGTGCTGACGGCTGTTTTTCCCTGTTTTAGAAGTTCCAGACCTTTCAGCCAATCGTTCATTGCAACGAGTGCAGTGAACGCAACGCCGTAAGCCCGTGCTTTGTTTCGCTCAAAAGTGTTCCAAACATCGGGAATTTTCCATTCGATACTCATTTCCGGTTTTGCACCCTTCGGCAGACGCATTTTTAAACTCGTTCCGGTAGATTCGATAAACGAATTCGGACGAATTTTCTGTGCGGCGGCGGTATTCCAGACGCGGGCGTAAGAACCGGCTTCAAAAACCTGTCTGTCCCAACG
>JBGTKR010000244.1:0-3913 GCA_041744535.1 Pyrinomonadaceae bacterium | reverse complement strand
ATATGATGCCAATCGAGGAACTTTATGACGGTTTGGAAGCATCCGTAGAATTGTATGTTAGAGTTTCCGGCGGCTTCCGCGTCGGCAAAAACCGCCCGACAAAAGCACCTCCGCTGTATATTTTTGAAGTAACGGGAAGCGACATAGACCGGACGCGAAAACCCGTCGTCGTTTTTTGGTTCGTTTCGGGAAAAAATGCACATCACGTCGTAAATTACTGGAAAAAGAAATTTGAACGCGGCACGAGATTCGTCGCTTACGGCTTATGGGAATGGGATTCCCGCCGCAATACTTTTGCTTTAAAAGTCAGTAAACCGGATGATGAACTGGAAATTCTGCCGAATTTTGCCGACGCGGAAAACTTCGGACTTCTAAAGGAGATGGCTGAAGACTCCGATAGCTTTGATGAACTAACGGAAAAATTAAAAGTTAAAAATTCAAAATTCAAAATTTCGGAAGAAGATGAAGAATTGATTGATGATGACGATTCGCCCGAATTTGCGATGGTTCACGTCGGACGCAGAGTTCCGGTTTACCGCAAACTCGGTGAATTTCAAACCAAACGCCTGCGGGAAATTATGTTTGAGATACTGCAAAATGTGGACGTTTCGACGATTGAGGAAACTTTGCCGGAAGATTTATGCAAACGTCAGAATTTAATTTCCCGTGCGAAAGCCGTTGAAGAAATCCATTTTCCGCCGGAAGATTCAAATCTTAATGATTATATTTCGGCAAGAAGCAACGCACACAAGCGTCTGATCTTTGAGGAGTTTTTCTGGGTTTCGTTTTCGCTTCAATTAAAACGCGGCGAACGCACGAAAGAGCCGAAGGGAACTGTGATCGAGATTACCGACAGAACTTTTGAGCGGATAAAAAATCTTTTGCCGTTTACTTTGACAAACGCTCAAGACCGCGTGATAAAAAGAATTTTCTCCGATATGGAATCCGATTCACCGATGAATCGTCTGATTCAGGGCGATGTCGGAAGCGGAAAAACTATTGTTGCATTTATGGCGATGTATGCCGCGATGGAAAGCGGTTATCAAACGGCTCTGATGGCACCAACTGAGATTTTAGCTGAACAACACGCCCGTAATGCAAAAGCGATTTTTGAAGGAACGCCGTATAAAGTTGACTTGCTGACGGGAAGTTTGCGTGCGGCACAAAAACGAAAGGTGCAGAAATTGATTGCCGAAGGCGAAGTTCAAGCAGTCATCGGAACACACGCGATCATTCAGGATGCGGTCGAGTTTGAAAAATTAGGACTTGCCGTGATTGACGAACAGCACAGATTCGGCGTGATGCAGCGAGCCGAGTTACGTGCGAGAGGTTACAATCCAGATATTCTGGTAATGACCGCCACGCCGATCCCGCGTTCTCTGGCGATGACGGTTTACGGCGATCTGGATGTTTCCGTGATTGACGAATTGCCGCCGGGAAGAACTCCGATCAAAACCGTGGTCGTCGGCGAAGACCAGCGAAACGGCGTTTATAAAGGAATCGAACGCGAGGTAAAACTCGGACGACAGGTTTATGTCGTTTATCCGTTGATTGACGAATCGGAGAAAATGGATCTGAAAGCCGCAACAAAAATGTATGAAGAATTGCGTGATAAAATTTTTCCGCAATTTAAAGTCGGTTTGCTTCACGGCAAGATGAAATCTGCGGAAAAAGAGGAAATTATGCAGGAATTTGTCGCCGGGAATTTAAATATTCTAATTTCGACAACGGTTATCGAAGTTGGAGTTGACGTGCCGAATGCTTCCCTGATGATTATCGAACACGCCGAAAGATTCGGTTTATCGCAGCTTCACCAATTACGCGGCAGAGTCGGACGCGGTGCGGAACAGTCTTTTTGTGTTCTGCTGGCAGGCGTAAAACGAACCGCCGTTGCCAAAGAACGGCTCGGAATTATGGAAAAAACCAATGACGGATTCCTTATTTCCGAAAAGGACTTGGAAATTCGCGGTCAAGGCGATATTCTCGGCACACGCCAATCGGGAATTCAAACTTTTAAGATCGGGAATATAATCCGCGATCTGGAGATATTAGAAGAAGCAAGAAAAGAAGCCGAACTTTATTTGACGCAGAAGCGTTTAACCAAGCAAACATCGAAACTGATCGAATTTGTCAAAGCGGACACCAGATTCAAATTAGCCGGAATCGGTTAAACTATATACTTTAAGTGTTAATTTATATTTTAAAGTTTGAAATTTGTTTTTGGATTTGATTAAATCTAAAGATAACAGTTTCCCAACTATTAACAATATTTTTGAATGGAAATAGCTAGATTTCCAAACTAAACTTCTATTTTAAAGTTTCCTTCCAGATAACTTGTTCTATCAAAAGGCAAGATTGAAAACTTTTTGAAAAACTACTCATTGGTAGAAAAGGAAAGGTGAAAATAAAATAAAATGAATGACCGACAGAAAACAAAATCCCCTAAACCCTATGGTCAAAAAAAATACTATAAAAAAGATAGTGAAAAAACTTACGGTTCGGGAGGGTATAAATCCCGGAACGATAAGTATGAGAAAAAAGACGAGAGGTTTACAAGCCGGGAAGGTGGTTACAAACCGAGAAACAGTAAATTTAATCCGAAAGATCGTTTCGGTGATAAAGGAAAAGGCACACCGCCCTGGAAAAGGGAACAATTACCTAAAATCGTTTCAGATATGCAGATAACTGATGGAAAATTTCGAGGCAAATACTTAAAAAGCATCGAATCCCCCAAAGTCAGACCGACGGCACGCCGGATTCGTGAAGTATTATTTCGTGTGATTTTCAGACGGGTTCGGGCGGGCAGAGTTTTGGATCTCTGTGCCGGTGCCGGAACTGTCGGCATCGAGGCAATTTCCAGAGGAGCTTTGATCGGAACTTTTGTCGAACGCTCGGCTAAAATGTGCAGCTTTATCAAAAAAAATCTCGAAACCTGCGGCATCAAGGAAGGACACGCCGAGATTTTTGAAATGGAAGCCGTTCCGTTTCTGAAAAAGATGCAGAAAAAACGGCGTTTCTGGGATGTCGTTTATTACGATCCGCCGTATGACACCGATTATGACGAGGTTTTAAAATACTTTGAAAAAGGCGTAGCGATAAAACCGCACGGCGTTCTGGTGATCGAGCATCATTCCGAAATGTTTTTCCCCGAATATATCGGTATGTTGAAGCGTTTCAAGGTCATCGTTCAAGGCGAAACGGCGATAAGTTTTTACGAAAGAAAATCTTAGATGCGAATTATTGCAGGGGAATTTCGCGGAAGGGTTATAAAAAGCCCTTCGCACACTAAAACCCGCCCGACATCTGACAGACTCCGGGAAACTCTCTTTAATATTCTGCAAACCCGTCTGAGTTTCGACACGAAATTTCTCGATCTCTGTGCCGGAACTGGTGCGGTTGGAATAGAAGCACTTTCACGCGGTGTGAAATTTGCCGCATTTGTTGACATTTCCCGCAAGGCTTGCGGTTTGATCGAAGAAAATTTAGACCTCCTGGAAATTCCCGAAGATAAAACCGATGTAATTTGCAGTCCGGCGGAAAAGTTTCTGATGAAGGAACAGGAAAAATCTTTTGATATAATTTTTTTTGATCCGCCGTATAAGGATGATTATTCACAAATCTTAGCGGAAATCGGTTCGGCGGAATCAAAAATTTTATCAACAAACGGTTTGCTGATTGTCGAACATCATTCAAAAAATATAATCCCCGACGAAATCGGTGAAATCAGACGCTGGCGGATTGTCAAACAAGGCGAAACACGCCTGAGTTTTTATGAAAGAGATTAGAAAAGTTTGTAATTTACGTAATCGAATAGACTGGAGCGTAAGCGTCCCGCTTGCAGTGAGCGTTTCTTAAACGCGAAAGCAAACACGGCGGACTTGAATTTTGAAATTAAACTTTAAAGTTTGTAAAC
>JBGTKR010000243.1:0-3158 GCA_041744535.1 Pyrinomonadaceae bacterium | reverse complement strand
CTGGTTTTGGTCGGAAATAAAATAAAAACTATCTTCGGCGGCAAAACCGAGCAGGATATTGAATGGGGTTACAAAAACGGGCAAATCTACATTTTCCAATCGCGTCCGTTTATTGATAATTAAGTTTTTCCTGCATAATGAGATTGGGACAAATATAAAGTTCTTCTTTGCAGATTGTGCCTTTTTACGGGAGATTTTCTCTTTGAAAAAATGTTTCCCGCAAAGACGCAAAGACCGCTAAGTAAGAGAAAAGAAATAAAAGTTCGCTTTGTTAGTAAAATTATTGACAAAGCGGACTTTTGTTTTGGCGTTTGAGTTTGTTATTTTTAATTTATGAAAAATATATTTTTTGTGGCAATTTTGAGTTTATTCATATTAGGTTGCAGCAATTCAACTCCGACCGTTTCAGATAAACCATCTGAAAAAAGCGATGCGGTAAATAATCAATCGCAACCCGAAACCGTTGCGGCACATACTCTTGACAAAGAACAAGATGCAAAAGCCTTGCCGAAGGACGAATCGGAAAAGGTTGAAATGATAAAGAAATCCGATGAGAAAACAAAATGGACGCGGAGCGGAAATCCGATTGATGTAACGACATTTAATGCGGATATTGAAAAGGCGGAAAAAGCATTAAAAGCAAAGCCGAATGACGAAACGGCGAAAAAAAGCCTTTCGGAAGCCTACACAAAACGCGGCGTTGCTTTAACCGAAGCCAGACAATACGCGGCGGCAATCGGCGATTATCGAAAGGCTTTGAAATATAATGCGGAAAATGCCGAAGCAAAAAAATGGATCGCCACGATCACAAATATCTATGATTCGATAAACCGCGAAGTTCCGAAAGCGGGCGAAGAACCCGAACCGTTGGAGTTTAAGAAAGAAACGTCATAAGATTGGTGAATTGTGAATAGTAAATAGAATTGAACTTATAAATCTATTTACGATTAACTATTCACAATTTACTAACAAAAATACGGAGTTTTTACACAAAATATTTATGGGAAAATCAGCAAACGATTTACGCAAAGGGAACACGATTATTCTGGACGGCACGCCTTGCAAGGTGATGGAATTTGACCGCAATCAGCCGGGCAAAGGCGGTGCGATTGTGCAGACGCGGCTGAGAAATCTGGTTACGGGAAATTCATTCGATCATCGTTTTCGCTCGAGTGAAAATGTCGAGCGGGCGGTTTTAGATCAGCACGAAATGGAATATCTGTATTCGGACGGCGAACTTCATCATTTTATGAATACCGATACTTACGAGCAGATCGGGATGAGCGAAGACGACTTGGGCGATGCGGCAAAATGGCTGATGGCGGGACTGAAAATTCAGATCGAATTTTACGAAGGAACACCGATCGGAGTCGAGCTTCCGCAGTCTATGGAACTCGTTATCACCGAAACCGAACCCGTTATGAAGGGAGCAACCGCTTCAAATTCCAATAAACCCGCCACTTTGGAAAACGGCGTAACGCTGTACGTTCCGCCATATATGACCGAAGGCGAAAAAATCCGCGTCAATCCTTCCGAAGAAAAATATATGGAAAGAGTTAAATAAGTGGTAAACGGTAAACGGTAAGTGGTAAGTATTTATTTTCTCATTACTTACCACTTACCACTTACCACTTACCACTCACCAGAATGTTTCTAATCTACAGTTTTTTATATTCCATCAGTTTTATAATTTTGTCGCCGCTGTTTTTGATTCGACGTGAAAAATATGCGAGCGGCTTCTTGCAGAGGCTCGGATTTTTGCCGGAGTTTTATGCGGATGGGAAAACGGTTGATTGGATTCATTGTGTTTCCGTCGGAGAAGCAAACGCCGCCCGTCCGCTTGTTGAAAAGATCAGACGGGAATTTCCCGAACACAAAATCGTTATTTCGACGACGACCAAAACCGGACAGAAACTTGCAAAAGAGATTTTTGCCGACATCGCCGATCTGGTTTTTTATTTTCCGTATGATTGGAAATTTTCGGTTCGGCGGGCGTTAAAAAAGATCGAGCCGGATAATGTTTTGATTATTGAAACGGAAATCTGGTTTCGGTTTTTGCGTGAATCATATAAAAACGGGACGCAGAATTTTCTCGTCAACGGAAGACTTTCGGAAAAAAGTGCGAAAAATTATTTGCTGATTCGCGGGTTTTTCAAGCGTGTTCTGCATTATTTTGATCTGGCTTTGATGCAGAGTCAAAACGATGCGAGGCGTTTGATTCATCTGGGGATTCGTTCCCGAAAGGTGAAAATCACGGGAAATATCAAGTTCGATCAGGATTTCAGCCGAAATGAAACGAATTTGACCGAAAATCTGCGGAAGCGTTTCGGTATTTCCGAAACTTCGCCTTTAATCGTCGCCGCCAGCACGCATTCGCCGGAAGAAAAGTTGATTCTCGATGCTTTTAAAAGAGTCTGGAAAAATTCACGGGATAAATTGCCGCGTCTTCTGATAGCACCAAGACATCCTGAAAGATTTGAGGAAGTTGAAAAACTTATCAGAGCGACGGGATTTGATTGGGTGAAGCGTTCCGAAAAAGAATCGAGTCGGGATAAATCCGCCGAAATTATTCTGCTTGACAGCATCGGCGAACTGCGGCAGGTTTTTCCTCTGGCGGAAATCGTTTTTGTCGGCGGAAGTCTGATCCCGCACGGCGGTCAGAATATAATCGAACCCGCGATCAGCGAAAAGGCGATCATTACCGGACATTACACGAGAAATTTTGAAGGAATTGTCAAAGAATTTCTGGAAAATGAAGCACTAATTCAATTGCCGGAACTGAACGAAGATCAAATTTCAAAATATTTAAGCAAAGTTTTGCAGGAACTTTTGATAGATTCAAAACAGCGAGAAAAATTAGCTAAAAATGCTTTATCCGTAATGAAAAAAAATCGCGGAGCAGCGGCGAAAACTTTTGAGTATCTAAGACCGTTTTTGGAAGGAAAAGTTAAGCGGCGGGAATATTAAATTTTGTTAATTTATATCTTTTATTTTTTTACATTGATTCAGCTTTTCTTTGCCTACAAATCCTTACGCGGCGGAATTGATTATCTAAAATATTTCAACCGTGAATTCTCCAAATCAAAATCAAATTTCACACCTTTTGCTTCCGTCATCGTTCCGTGTCGCGGACTTGATAAAGATTTGCAGAGAAATTT
>JBGTKR010000242.1:0-1524 GCA_041744535.1 Pyrinomonadaceae bacterium | reverse complement strand
TTTTGTAAAATATCGCACAATGTTGTGTGTTAAATGCAACACCTTCGGCGTTGGTTTGTTTGTTTCATTTTCGGCAGGTTTTGCAACCTGCCGCTAGCAACAATATCGCTTTCAGCGATGTTAGTATCAAACTATTCAGCGATTTTATGAATCAATTATTTTTGTGATAATTCCGCCGTAAAATCAACGATCGGTTTTATCAAATCCGTATCGTAATTGTTTGATTTGCCCTGCATTACCGCCGCGATTCTTTCCAAACCTGCTCCCGTGTCAACCGACGGTGCGGGGAGATCGTGCAATTTGCCGTCCGCGTCTTTATCGAATTGCATAAATACCAGATTCCAGATTTCGATGGTGTCGTCGCCTGTTCCGGCGTTGACGAATTCGGGGCGGTTTTTCTCAATGTTGTCGGGTTCGTCGCCCATATAATAATGGATTTCCGAACAAGGTCCGCAAGGTCCCGTGTCGCCCATTTGCCAGAAATTATCTTTTGCGTCGAACGGCAAAACTCTTGACGGATCAGCTCCCATTTTTATCCACAAATCTCTTGCTTCCGTATCGGCGGGAACATTTTCGTCGCCTTCAAAATACGTGAACCACAAGTATTTCGGGTCAAGTCCGAGCTTTCCTTCGTCGATACTTCCAGTTAAAAAATCCCAAGCGAAACGAATTGCATCTTCTTTAAAATAATCACCGAATGAGAAATTGCCGAGCATTTCAAAAAATGTGTGATGGCGGGCGGTTTTTCCTACTTCATCCAAATCGTTATGTTTTCCGCCCGCCCGGATACATTTTTGCGAAGACGTTGCTCTCGTATAATTACGTTTTTCGTTGCCGAGGAATACATCCTTAAATTGATTCATTCCCGCGTTTACAAAAAGCAAAGTCGGATCGTTTGCGGGTAAAAGCGGTGATGAATGAACGGGTTTATGTCCGTGTTTTTCAAAGTATTCAATAAATTTTTGTCTGATTTCGCTGCCTTTCATAATTAAATTCAAAAAAATTGCTTATAAATTAAAAGTAAATTTTATCACGAACGGTAAATCAAGACTATTTGAAATAAATCTTGCTTGTGTAGTTTTGCAGAAAATCAGGTTTTATTCAGAGAGAAATTTAGACAAAAAAAGTGCCGAGTGTGTTAGCGAACACTCGGCATATTCAGGGGATACAAGGAAGATGATTCAAACTCTATCGAATCTAAAATCACCATACCGACGGTTTTTAATAAAATCATTAAAATCCTGTTAAAGAGAAACTATGAATCTTCCTGTCTTATTTATTATTTCGTCAGTAAATTCATTTTGGATTCAAAGTTTTCAAGTTTTTTTGAGAAAGTGAATTTTTACGAAAAAAGTCAATCTGTTTCTTCAATAATTGATTCGCCTTTTGATAGATCACCGCTCGTCCATTGCCATTTTTCGATTATTGTCGTAGTTGATTAAATTCATAATTAAAAAGTCTTTTATAAAAAAAACGCAGAATAGTCTAAAATAACGTGAGTTCGAGATAAAAGTTATTGAATAA
>JBGTKR010000241.1:0-15096 GCA_041744535.1 Pyrinomonadaceae bacterium | reverse complement strand
CCGGTCTTTTCAAAGTGATTTTTATTATATTGGTTTTTGTGTCGAGATAGAACATTTTCGAGAAACCCTGGGCGAGAAGTTGGGGATTTGAGTCTTTGACAAGGTCGCCGTCAAAGAGAATGGCGGCGATCTGATATTTTCTGCCGATGAAGCCTGTAATTTTAAAAACTCCGCCCGTGTCGGATTTTATTTGTCCGAAACCCGTATCGGAACGGGCTTCGAGATCAACTAAGCTGACGAGAGCATCGGCGACGGGTTCGCCGTCTTCCCAGACGATCTTGCCCGTGAAGCGTTTCATTTTGTGGCTTGGCGGCAAGCGGAAGATCAAACGGTTAAAATTGCTTTCGGCGGTTACTTCAAAAACTTTCGCGTCCGAGCGTTTTGCCGTGTGCGGATAAAAGTAGGTTGAATACGGCGAAGTAGTTGTCGGGGTTTCGTTGAAATTTATGCTTAAAGTATATTTTCCGTTCGGGACATTTTTGAATGTGAAAAATCCCTGAGATGTAGTTATCGCCCAGAGCCGCATATCTTTGCTTTGTTTTTCTGCACCTAGCGGGACAAGTTCGAGTTCGGTATGCGGACAGGGTTTTCCGGCGGCATTTAACAATCTTCCATTGAAAATGCCGCCCGTGTTTGCTTTTACACCGTCAAACAGAACGAGTGAAAAAACTACTGCAAAAAATAAAAATGCGAATTTGGCTTTCATAAAACTAAAAACATTCGGCTAAAATTAATCACCTTTGCTTAGTTCGATGCCCGAAGCGAGAAAAGAGATTTCCGTGACTGTGCCGTTTTTATTAATTTTTTCAAATTTCGCTCCGTCTTCCTCCATTAAATGCTCGACTTCTTCCTTTGAAAGCGTCTTGATACTGAAAATTCCTTCGGTTAAAACTTTATAACCTGCCGATTTCAAAGGGATAAAAAATGCATGGTCTTTCATTTTTACGCGGACGGTTTGTTTTGCATCTTTTTCTTCTCCTAATTCCGCCCAACAGCCTTCCATTTTGCACGAACGCACGACGAAACCTTTGACGCGAACCATTTTTCCCGCAAATTTATCGGGGTTTTTGAAAACTTTGGCAAGCGAAACCATTTTTGAATCGCCAATTTCCGCACCGCGTTTTATTTTGCCGTCGGCATCAAAAGTTGCGACTTTATCGGCATCGGCGGCTTTTTTCGCATTCGGTGAATCTTCTTGTGCGACTGCGTTAAATGATAATATAAATATGATAAATGTTAAAAATACAAGTTTTTTCATTGCTGATTTTCCTCTTAATTATTTTCTATTTCTACCTGACATTCGGACTTCTCTCGGTTGTAAAATCCCTTTCATTATAAACGATTTTGCCGTTCATAATTGTCATTATAACTTTCGTTTTCGGAATATCCCGTTTGTTCATCTCAAAAATATCGTCCGATAAAATCACCAGATCCGCAAGTTTGCCGGGCGTGATCGAACCTTTTACGTCTTCCTGAAATTCCGCGTAAGCCGAACCCATTGTGTATAAATAAACCGCTTCTTCAACCGAAATGTTTTGCGATTTTCCGTTGAAAGAACCGGCTCCGGTAACTGCGGCGTGGATTCCTAACATCGGGTTGAAATCCGTGATCGAAGCGTCCGAACCGAAGGCGATTCCGGCATTTGAATCGAGTAATTCTTTATACGGCTGTGTGCCGTAAAAAAGATGCGGCTGGAGCGAGGCGATTATGTTTGAACGGTTGAAACGCGGCAGGTCTTCAGCCCTGAAACCGTAAGCGTGTTCGACTCGAAAACGTCGGTCTTTGTTGAAACCGTTTTCTTTTAAGACCTGTTCAAAAACCGTCAAAATTACATCATTAGCACGGCTTCCGATGGCGTGTATCAAAACCTGCAAATTTGCACGGTCTGCTCCGCCGATCATTTTGACCAGATCGGGAATCGAATCAGTATCGCCGTCGGCAAAATATTTCAAACATCCGCGGCGGATCATCGCATCGCCTTCCGCCCTTTGAATCCCCGCATCGGCTAATTTTTTCCAGCTAAAAATCGGTGAACAATCATATATGCGGGTTTTAAGTCTGCCTTCTTTGCTAAGTTCGTGCATTACATCCCAAAGGTCGTCCGAATGGACATTCTGCACGCTCGTAATACCCAATGACGCGGCATAATTTGAAGCGGTTTGGGCGACTTCTTTAAGCTGTTTGGTGGATAATTTCGGCGTGTGAACTTTAACGAAAAGTATCGCGTTATCTTTCAAAATGCCCGTCGGTTCGCCCTTTTCATCACGCACGATCTTGCCGCCTTCGATGTCACTTCGGTTTTTGTCAACGCCCGAAATTTTCAATGCCAAGCTATTTACCCAAACCATATTTCCTTCGGCATTATACAAAAAAACCGGATTATCAGGCGTAACCGCATCAATCAATTCCTTGGTCGGCAGAGCGTTCGGAGTCCAGTTTTCGTTATGCCACTGTCCGCCCAGAATCCAGCGTCCCTTCGGAATATATTGAACATAATTCCGCAGTTTTTCAACCACCTCCTGCGGACTTCGCACATTTCTCAGATCAACCGTCGAAAACTGATTACCCACGCCCATAAAATGAACGTGAGCATCATTAAAACCCGGAATCACGACTCTGCCCCTCGCATCAATCCGTTTGGTTTTCGTGCCGACAAACTTAGTGATTTTATTATATCTGCCAACCGCCAAAATCTTATTATCCTTGATCGCCAACGCTTCGGCTTCCTTATCTTTTTTATCCAACGTGTGAACTTTGGCGTTAATGATGATGAGGTCGGCGTATTGTTTTTGAGCTGAAATTTCAGGGACAAAAAGCAATGTGATAAAGATATATAGAAATAGAATTTTTATTTGCATTAATTGATTAATTTAGACTTTTGACCAAAGCAATTTTAGCTCGCCTTATTTTTTTAGCAAGTTTTTCTTCGGTTTCGTATTTTGTTGTTCTTTTTCATTCCTTTTGTGGTCGATTTTTGACTATTTCTACACATTCTCCCCACTTTTTGACCACCCGATATTGTTTTCTCCGTTCTTGTAACTCACCTATTTTCGTCCTAACCCTTTTTTCTCATAGATCGAGGTCAGATATTTCCGGTAAACCTTCTCTTTTTTCCGATATTCCTTCCACCCCGATTCCCCGATCAAACGATATTCCGTCCCGTATATCTGCGGTGTTCCATCTGTTTCCCGATCATCGCTTTCATAGACCTTGTTCCCGTGCCGAAGCCGAATCACATTGACTAAGTTCTTTATTGAACACACTTTAGAGATATATTTCGCCACTCCGTAACTGCTGTCCGCCGCGTTGATATTCAAACAACCGCTGCTCCCGGAACACTTTACGAACTCTTTTCAACTCGCGTTCGTTTCCGGCTAAATTGGAGACCGCTTTGGAGATCGAAGAATACTGATGATGAAAAACCGGACTCTTCGACAACGCCGCGACGCTTTTTGCGTCCCCATAACCAGCCAAAGCCATCACCAAAGCAGCCACCGCTTGCCGATTGGCAATGTTAAGAGTTAAAATATCCTTGCAGAACCGCTCGGCGAGAGTTTTTTAATATCAAACATATCAAAAGTTTAAACCTTGTGGTTCTGCTTTTCAAACAATCTTTTCGTCCAAAGTCTAAAATTATTTGAAGGTTGTGCAAATTAGAAAATACAAGAATTCCAACCGGAATAGATGATAACTGATAGATAAAAGATTTATCTATCAGTTATCATCTATTATCTTTGATCTATTCCGAATGGTAACTGTTGAAAACAAAGCTACTTTAATTTGCACAGACTTCAATTATTTATCTTTTCAAAAACCGCTCTAAAGATCGGCAAGTTTCTGTTTTCGACGGATTTTTCGCGTTCGGTTTTGACGGGTAGAAAATTTTCTTTGATCTCGATTCGCTTCAATAATTTACTCTGCTCAAATAATTCAAACATTTCTTCGGCTAAAAATTCCACGTCGGTTTGAATAAAAACTTTCCCGTTGACGGCTAAATGTTCTGCGACGGTTTCAACCAAACTGTTTCTGACCATACGGCGTTTAGCGTGTTTTTTCTTAAACCACGGATCGGGAAACTGAATCGTAACCAACTGCAGAATATCGTCGGGAATTTTTTCCAGCAGAACATTCAGATCAAGCGTCGCATTACAAAATTCATAATGCAGATTTGTTAAATTTTGCTTATCTTTAATCCGATTTGCCTCGATAACCAAAGGCTCACGAATCTCGACACCTAAGAAATTCCATTTCTTTTTAACCTCCGCCATTTCCAGCAAAAAACGTCCGCGTCCGCAACCGATGTCAAGCTGCAAGAGAAGTTCGGGAGCGGCAAAAACCTTTCCGATCTCCATGTGTTTTATCGGCAATTGACGATAGTAGTTTGCCAAAGGGTTGACGTGCTGATGAACTCTGACTCTAGCCATTTTGTTTATTTGTTTGAGTTTGTATGATTGAAAATTAATTAAAAATCAAAAATTACTCACTATCCTAATAATAAAAATCCCAAAGTCAACTTGACATAAAAAATGTTGGTAGGCTATTCTGTCTGTTCGTTTTTATTAAGCGGAGCGATTTTTGAATAAGCAGATTTTGATGAAGATTCTTGAGACATTTGATCTCTCGGAGTTGTTTCATCACAAAAGTTTTTTTAATATGACCGGTTCGTCTAGGGGTCTAGGACACCGCCCTTTCACGGCGGCAACACGGGTTCAAATCCCGTACCGGTTACCAAATTTTTTTAAACATCGTTACGTTTTTAAATATTCGCTTCGAAAATTCGGGCGAATTTTTTCTTTTTAAATAGGAAAGCAGAATTTTTTGAAACCAACGGCGGAAAATTTTCATCATAGAAAGGCTTTTATAAAAACTTTAATAAAAACGAAAAATATTATGATGCGAAAATCTTTATTAGCAATATTAGTTTTAATTGTCGGATTTATTTCGGTCAATGCTCAAACGAATCAGGAAAATCTGGATCGGGTGATGATTTTGCCGTTTGAAAATACTTCTAAAGCCGAATTTAACTGGGTTGGCGAAAGCATTGCGGATTCTCTGACGGATCTGTTGAAAGTGCCGAGTTTGAATGTCGTTTCCAATCAGGAACGCAAGATCATCCAACAGCGTCTGAAAATACCTCTGACGGTGCTTCCGTCTTTGGCGACATCTTTAAGACTTGCCAGAGAAGGCGGAGCGACGATCTTGATTTTCGGCAAATACACCGTAGTTCCGGCAAGTGATGAGATAGCCGCCAGCGTCAATATCACTTCAAAGATAATTCGCGTCAATGAAGGCAGATTTTTGAGTGAAGATTTGCCCGACGGCAGAAGAATCACACGCGATATAAATCTGAGCGATGCTCTCGGAAATTTGCAGACGGTTCAGGGTCAGCTTGCATATCAGATTTTATATCAGCGGGACAAGGCTCTGGCATTTTCGCAAAATGAGCTGATCGAAACGGCAAACAAAGTTCCGCCGAAAGCATTTGAAGCATACATTAAAGGTAAATTGACACCGGATAAGAATATGCAGATTCGGGCAAATTTTTTTATAAATGCAATGCGTGAATATTCCGAAAAAAGAGAAAACGGTGTTTATGCGGATGCGGCTCTCGAACTCGGACATTTGTTTCTAAATGAAAAAAAATACAGCGACGCGATAGATTTTTTCTCGAAAATTCCGCAGGAAAACAATCAATACGCGGAAGCTGCATTTTATACCGGATTGATTCATTGGCAGCAGAAAAACTACGAACAGGCGTTAGCAGTTTTGCGACCGTTGGCGGATGATCTGAAATTAACGAGCGTTTATAACACGATCGGGGCAATTGCGGTTCAGGCTTCGCTTGACGAAAAGAAAAATGATGCAAAATCAGCCGCATTGCTGAATGAAGGAATCGAACTGTTAAAGAAAGCCGCAGATTCCGCCGATCAGGAAATGAATCCGCATTTTAATTACGGATTCGCTTTATATTTGCAAAATGATTTTAAGAAAGCGGCACAGGAATTTCGTCCGGTTCTGGCAAACAGTCCGCAGGACGGCGAAGCGTATTTTCTGATCGCAAAGGCTTTGTATAAGATTGGCGACAAGGAAACCGCCGATCAGATGGACAATCAAGCCAGACGTTTCTTAACGCTCGGCAACCGATATGCAAAACTCGAAAGCGATTGGAAAAGCGGAAAAACCAACGGCATAGACCTGCGTGTCAAGCAGCCGACACGGAAGGAATTTGTCAGCGTTATTTTGATAAACAATAAAACAAACGCTCCGGTTCAGACTCTGGATGATGAAACGAAAAAGTTGCTCGCAGAGGCTCAGGATTTTTACAAAAAAGGCGAAGATAATGAAGCGATGAATGTTCTGCGACGGGTGCAGGCAATCGAGCCGATGAATGCGGAGATTTATCTGCTGCTCGGCAAAATCCATTTCCGACGCGGCGATCTGGAACGGGCGACCGATTCATTTAAGACGGCACTTTTCTGGAATAATCAGTTGGTTGATGCCCACGTCGCACTCGGAAAAATATTTATGCAGAAGGGCGATTGTTTGCAGGCAAAAAATTATTCGCGTTCGGCTTTAGAGATTGATAAAGCGGACGAAAATGTTCAGGCATTCGAGCGTCAGGTCGAGCGATGTGCCAAATAGTGTAAATTTTTTCATAAATAAAGACTTAAAATTCGTTGCAGAAGTATGTTATTACGCGGGTTTTGAGTCTAGAATTTTGCTTAAAGTCCGGTGTTTATTGAGGTTTACAAGTTTTTTGAAATTTTTTAATCCTGCCTCTAAATTATGGCACGCTACGTGCAATAGTTATAAACGGCTAGCTTGATGCAGTTAATCAAGACCCCGCCGCCAACACTTCTTCGAGCGTGGTATGCCACTACGTTTGACCACCTTCCGAGCGTTCCTTCAGTTATCCTTCCTATATGAGCCGAGTCGCAAAGACTCGGCTCTCCTTCTTTTAAATCCCGTTTTATCGGCACTTCAGCATTTATAAACATAATCATTCATTCTGAACTATTGCTTTAATGATATGTTAGGTAAATGCAATCATTTTGACGGAGATTTATAAAATTTTTAATAAGTTGACAAAATTTGGCACAAACCGTATGACAATTTTTTGGTTTAATCATTCAAATTGACAGTTATTGACCGAAAATACATTCAATCTGACAGGTTTACTAAATGAAATGAGATTCTGTTAAAATGTTTTTAATGAAATTCGTGTCAAAGATCAAAAATAATCTGCCGTCCGCAAAGTCCGCACTTCTTGCAGTTCTCTCAGCTATCCTTTTGATACTTGCTTTTCCCGGTTTTGAATTCTGGTTTTTCGCGTGGTTCGCTTTGATTCCGCTTTTCATCGCCATCGAATGGGAGAAAGAATCTTTCACAAAATCTCTCTTTCTCGGCTGGCTTTTCGGCACGGTCTTCTTTTTCGGCACGTGCTGGTGGCTGACATTTGCTCCGATAACTTACGCCGGAGTTCCAACCTTACTCGCATATTTTCTGCTTTTCTGTGCAGCTTTAGCCGCCGGATTTTATATAGCACTTTTCGGCGGAATTTTTTCGTTATTTATAAAACGCTTCGGCAGTTGGGGAATTTTATCCGCTCCGTTTCTCTGGACGGCAATTGAATTTTTGCGGCTTTACACAACGGGAAATAATTGGAATGCAATCGGTTATTCGCAGGCATTTGGCGGATATGTTTTACATTGGGCATCAATTGGTGGTGTCTTTATAATTAGCTTTTTTATAATATACTTTTCTGCATTCGTATCTTGGGGAATTCAAAATAAAGAGAAATATACTTTGAGAGATTCAGTTATTTATATTTCGATCTTTATCTTTTTTATTCTTATAATTTCTGGAAGTTTTCAATTACAAAAGCATATTAGAATTCTTAACAAAGGAGATATAGCTTCAAAAATTATTGCTGTTCAACCAAATGTCCCGATGAGCGGTTTAAATCGTGAAAAATGGCGAACTTTGCGACAAAGACAAATTGATCTGGCTGAAAATAACTTACAAAAATTAGAGAATGAAAATCAAAAACCAGTAGCAGTAATTCTTCCTGAATCGCCGATGAATTTTCAGTATGAAGAAGATGCTGAATTTCAGTCATTTATAAATAGATTTGCACAGAGAAATAATGTTTCGGTTTTATTTAATTCTGCTGAACCCGACAAACGCAGGGAATACGGCTATTTTAATTCGGCGGTGATGATAAATGAAAAAGGCGAAAAAGTGGCTCAGTATGACAAAGTTTATCTTTTGCCGTTTGGCGAAAAAGTTCCTCTGCCGGAATCAATCGAATGGATCGTGCCGACGATGGTCGGAAGATTTTCATCGGGTGAGGAATACGATCTGTTACCTTTCGGCGATGCAAAGGCGGGCATAATGATCTGTTTTGAATCACATTTTCCATCGCTTTCACGCGAATATGTCCGCGAAGGTGCTGATATTTTAGTTGAAATGACGAATGACGGATATTTGGGAAATACTCCGGTTTTGCGGCAACATCTGGCAAGTGCGGTTTTTCGTGCGGTTGAAACGAATCGTCCTGTTTTGCGGGTTACGAATGTCGGAATCACGGCGTTTATAAATGAACGCGGCGAAGTTCTGAACGCGGCGGATGTTTACACGGAAGAAACGCGGGTTTGGTCGGTTTCAAAATCTGACGGCGAGCAAACGATTTATGTTAAATACGGCGAATGGTTCGCGTGGTTGTGTTCGATTGTGAGTTTGGGATTATTATTATTTTGTTTTTGGAAAAGAAAGAAATTAACCACAGATAAAAGCGGATAAATATGGATAAGGCAAAACGAAATTTAATCTTTACAATTTTATTAATAATTTTTCTCTATTTATCAGGCTATATTATTTTCCGGCAAACAAATACCGAAATTTGGGAAAAAGATAAAAACGCTTACGTGATTTTCCCTGAGAATAAAATACTTTATTATATTTATCGCCCCGTCAGTTTGATTGACGGGAAAATTACGGGAATGAGGTTTCACATCGGACGGCATCAATAAAATGGAATTAACTGAATTACAAACAAAATACGAAGAAATAAAAGAGAAAGTTACCCAACTCGGGAGGTTTCTTTGACGCACCGGCGAAGGAAAGCGAACTGAAAAATCTGGAAACTCAAATGTCCGAACCGGATTTTTGGGACAAACAGGAAAAGGCACAAAAGATCGTGCAAAAACGCAGCCGCATCGAAAAGGCTCTGGAAAGTCAGGATAATTTTGAAAGTGCGATTTCCGATGCGGAAGTTTTGTTTGAATTTGCTGAAACTGATAAAGTTTCTGCCAAAGAGTTGGAAGATTTAATTCTCAAACTCGAAACCGAAGTTGATGAAGCGGAAACGCAGGTTTTGCTTTCGGGTGAAACGGATGCAAATAATGCGATCTGCTCGATTCAAGCCGGAGCGGGCGGAACGGACGCACAGGATTGGTCGGAAATGCTTATGCGGATGTATATTCGCTGGGCGGAAAATAAAGGTTTTAAGGTCGAGATTTTAGACGAAACGCCCGGCAGCGAAGCGGGCATAAAATCAGCGACATTTCGCGTCGAAGGCGAATATGCTTACGGTTTATTAGCAGCGGAAGCGGGAGTTCACCGCCTTGTCAGAATTTCGCCGTTTAATTCCGGCGGTAGTCGTGAAACTTCCTTCGCATCATTTTTCGTATCGCCGGAAATTGATGACGACATTGAGATCGAAATAAACGAAAGCGATCTGCGGATTGACACATATCGAGCGTCGGGAGCGGGCGGACAGCACGTAAACGTAACGGATTCTGCCGTCAGAATCACGCACACGCCGACAAACATTGTCGTAACCTGCCAGAATCAGCGTTCGCAGCTGCAAAACAAAAATGTCGCAATGCAGGTTCTGCGTTCAAGATTATATGAACTCGAAATGGAAAAACGCCGTGCCGAAACCGCCGAACTCGAAGATTCTAAACAGGATATTTCCTTCGGTTCGCAAATCCGCAATTACACTCTGCAACCTTACAGATTAGTTAAGGACACACGCACAAAACTTGAAAAAACGGATGTTGACGGCGTTCTCAACGGCGATATTGATGAATTTATCAAAGAATTTTTACTATATAAGAAAGCAGTCAGCGGTTAGCGATCAGCGGTCAGTTATCAGATTGTAAATTAAAATCTGACTGCTGACTGCTAACTGCTGATTGCTGACTGCTAACTGCTGATTGCTGACTGCTTTTTCTTGGGATATTTTAATTTTATGTTAAAATCATTGTGAACGATTCCTAAAACTATTTGACAATAGACTTCGCTGGTTTATTTAACAAAAATTTTCTAAACTTTTAGTCAATCCCCGAAATGAAAACCTTTTAGTAAATGGCAACCCGAACAGCAAAAAAAAATACTTCAAATACGAAAACTCAGGCGAGATATAATGAAATTGTCGGCATCGCTTTATCGGCTTTGGCGGTCTTATTATTTTTGTGTCTGGTAACGGCGAGCGAAACCGACCCGAATCTGAACACAAGCACGACTTGGAGCGAAACACAAAATTGGATCGGCATCGTCGGTGCGATTATTGCCGATGCCTTCTTTCAAATTTTCGGTTTAACGGCATATGTTCTGCCGTTTTTGCTGGGCATTATCGGAATCAGGTTTTTATTTTCCAAAACACTTTACACGCCGCCTGCCAGAATTATAGGCACTTTGCTTTTTGTTTTAACGGGAGCATCTTTGCTATCGCTTTTCGGCTTTTACGGCGGAATCGTCGGAGAATTTTTTACGGAAATTTCCGTTTCGCTGTTAAATAATATCGGCACGGGAATTTTATTTATAACTTTATTTTTAACCTCGCTCATTCTCATCACGAGTTTTTCCTATGCTTCATTTATAGAAAATTATGATATTGCGTGGAGCAATTTTAAACTGCGTTTTCAAGATTGGTCAGCCAAATACCGCAAGATGAAAACGGAACACGCACAGGCTGTTGTCGAAAATGAAAAAGATGTAAAAGCTAAGATTGAAAAACCCGAAAAACCGCAGATCGTTACAACCGATAAAAAAGAGAAATTCAGCGATAAGTTTTCTTCAGCACTCAAAAAATTAAGCGAACCGCCGTCGCCGAAAATTGAAGAACAAAAGCCCGTAATTATTGACGTATCTGTGGTTGAACAACAACAATCCGAACCGATTACGCAAAAAGCGGAAACTTCGAAAATTGAAGAACCGACTGAAAAAGTAAATGCCGCAACAGCGGGCGGAAACGGCACGGGCGTTACTGATTTAGTTGCGGAAGCCAACAAAATTCCGATCAAACCGATTCAGCAGACGGGCGAACTCGATGCGGAAATTGCCGAGGAGTTTGAGCAAGATGAAGAAGAAGATGAACAAACGGCGGAAAAACCGAAACCAACACCGCAGGATTTCGCCGATTACGAGCTGCCGAAAATAGAATTTCTTAATCCGCCGCCGCCGCGTGTCGAGCAAAAGGACGATGAACTTTACGCCACGGCGGAAAGCCTCGAAGAAAAGACAAAAGAATTTAACGTAACCGGAAAAGTCGTTAATATCGGGCAGGGTCCGGTTGTTACGACCTACGGTTTTAAACCCGATCCGGGCGTAAAATATTCCCGCGTAACGAGTCTGCACGATGATCTCTGTTTGGCATTAAAAGCCGAATCAATCCGCATCGAACGCATACCGGGAAAGGCTTATGTCGGTATCGAAGTTCCGAATAAGGAACGCCAAACGATATTTTTGCGGGACGTGATTGATTCCGATAAATTCAGGCAATCGAAATCTCTTTTAACCGTTGCACTCGGCAAACGCATTGACGGTCTGCGGCAGGTTGCCGATCTCGGTTCGATGCCGCATCTTTTGATCGCCGGAGCAACCGGAGCGGGAAAATCAGTCGGAGTAAACTCGCTCATCGTTTCGATACTTTACAAGGCAAAACCCGACGAAGTTAAATTTATAATGGTTGACCCGAAACGCCTTGAACTCGGCGTTTACGCGGACATTCCGCACCTCGCCACGCCGATCATTACCGATCCGAAACGTGCCGCAATTTCCTTGAAATGGGCAGTCGGAGAAATGGAAAAACGCTATAAAGACCTTGCCGGTTGGGGTGTGAGAAATATACACGGATTTAACGAAGAAGTTGAGCGAAAGAACAAATTAAAAGATTTCGACGAAGACGGAAATCCGCACGAAAGATTGGCGTATATCGTGATAATCATTGACGAATTGGCGGATCTGATGATGGTTTCGGGCAAGGATGTCGAAACCTCGATTACACGCCTCGCACAGATGGCTCGTGCCGTCGGAATTCACCTGGTTCTCGCCACGCAAAGACCTTCGGTTGATGTAATTACGGGTTTGATCAAAGCAAATTTCCCGTCGAGAATCGCCTTCCGCGTTTCGTCAAAAATTGATTCCCGCACGATCATTGACGGCAACGGTGCGGAAAATCTGCTGGGCAAAGGCGATATGCTCTATTCGAGCGGCAGACTGCCTTATCGTGTTCACGGAACTTATGTTGACGAAAAGGAAATCCGCAAAATAGTCGAACACATAAAGACTCAGGGAAATCCCGAATACAACGAGGAAATTACGAAATCCGAAGAGGAAATGGATGATTCCGGCGATCTTCCCGGCAGAAGCGACGATCTTTTCGGCGATGCACTCAAAACCGTCGTTGACGCACAACGTGCTTCTACCTCGCTTCTTCAACGCCACTTACGAATCGGTTACGGACGTGCCGCCGCAATTTTGGACGCACTCGTTGCCGAAGGCTACATCGGCGAAATGGACGGTTCTAAGCGTGCCAGACCCGTAACTGATAAAGCTAAACAAGCCGTTCAGGAAATGGAAGAAGGCAGGGAGTTTTAGCAGTAACAATTTAAAATTTTTGTAACATAAAAAGTTATCCACAGTCGCCTGTAGAGATACTTGGGGAATATTGAACTTTCTTTTTGCCTAGTGATGAATTTGGGAAGGGAAGCACATTGCTTTTTTTAGCATTTGATTTTGACATAGTTACCTCGTAGTAAATGAAACTTGTTTTGAAGCTCGCAGATAAAAGGAACTTGAAAAGGGAAGCCCTACGAGAAGCTGTTTTACGGTTAAGGCTTCGACTTCCTCAACCAACCTTTTCAAATATAAAAATACAATATTCTAAATTATCAATAATGGCAAGAAACCCCCGTTCGCCATTCGTTCACCTTAGGCAAAAAAAAGACTGCCTTTCGACAGTCAGAGAAAAAAAATTAACTTCATTTACAGATTAACCCACGATTGTTGCACTCACAACTTGGCTTTGGGGACCGGCTTCACCTGCACGATTTACCCAGCATCCGATATAAAATGCTTTCTTACCCGCGTCAGCTTCGGCGAAGTTCGATTCATAGGGCGTAGCCGTCGCCGTATCCAGTAGGGAATAATCGCCCAAAGTTGCAGGATCGGCATTGCCGATAAATCTAAAAACCTTCATCCCGAAAACATTGTTCGGCTTGGCTTTCGAGTTCGGCGTATTCTCATCGGTAAATTTAACGATGTGTTTCAGACGTTGAGCCGTGCCGATTTCGAGAATCGGACGGGTTGCCGGAACGGGAACTTTTGTCGGCGTTTTATCGGGAATGGTAATTCCCATCTCTGCCCGAATCGCATCCGTCATAGCCGGATTAGCTTGAAGCAGCCGTGCTTCATTTCGCAAAGCGTTTATAAGAGCAGTCTTTGCCGCATCCTTTATTTGACGCTTAACCCTTGCATTATTTTGAGCCGCCGTACTCGTAATCAAGGCGTTACTGAAAGCTGCTATTTCATCAGCTAAATGCTCATTATAATCAAGTGCAAACCCCAATGTTACCTCCTGCTCCGACAGTGCAAATTTAAATTGCTCTGCATAAGTAACCAAATCTCCGTCTTTTGTCGGAATATAATCTTTTGCCATTTTGTAATGACCTCCTGTATCTTTGTAGTGTCGCTCGTGAAACTTTTCACAAACGCAGTTTGAGAATATCAGATGTCATTGGAAATAAAAAAGAGAATAGAGGAAAGCGTCGGGAATGATTGGGAGTTCATTGCGTTATCCCTCTTTGTTCTGGAGAAATCTTTTGAACTCGCCAAGAGATCATTGATATATCTATGGAAACGGTTTTTCAGCAAACCACAGGAGGTGGAAGATGGAAAAGACAATAACGGAAATGTCTGAAAAGGAAATGCAGAAGGAAAAAATACGGCGTTTTTTGTTCGGACTTATTTTAACGGCGATAACGGCATTGACGACCAAGATAATGACAATGTTACTGGCACATCAAAACGTGGAACTCATCATTGAGTATTTTGCAACCTATCATTCATTTTGGGTACAGATGTTCACCGTCAGCGGTCTTGGCGGTTTTCTTGCTCAATGGAAAATAAACGGAGGTAAAAAGTAATGACAAATGAAGATTATATTTACATAAATCTAAAGACGTTGTTTGCGTCCGTCGTGTTTTCATTACTGCTTGTAACATTCGTTCATTGCCAAGCGGTGCAGGGAAACGCAATCAAATATCTCGACGGCGATACAATCGAATTTCGTGAAATCGGCGGGAAAACCTACAAAATCCGATTTGCCGGAATTGATGCACCGGAAAGCAAACAGCCGTTTGGCGAGCAATGCACGGAAACGCTCAAAAGTGCGATTTTCGGGAAGACCTTGACCATCAATCCATTTGTAAAAGGTCGTTACAGCCGAACTATCGCCCAAGTTTTAGACGAAGACCAACGCGATGTCGGACTTTATCTCGTTTCGGTTGGCTGTGCGTGGATGTAGTCCACCCCGAAGGAGTTACGAAAGCTCTATCGCTTTGAATTGGTCAAGGCACAGCAAAACAAGATCGGTCTGTGGAGTCAGCCGCAGCCGGAAAAGCCGGCGGACTACCGACGACGGGAGATTTGCCGCGAAAATTGAGGTTGTAATACCGTTTCCCGCTAGTAAATATGCAATAATAGGATAATGAACAAAGCACTACCAAAAATTAAAGAGACCGCCGAACAATTGAGAGAAATGCTCAAAAGCGAGCGGCATAGCAAACGGCAAAACCGACTGCAAGCATT
>JBGTKR010000240.1:0-6423 GCA_041744535.1 Pyrinomonadaceae bacterium | reverse complement strand
CGTCCATCCTGTCTATCCTGTTTGAATTTGTTTCAGATTAATTTACCTGAAATTTCCCGAACTGCCCGGAAAAACTCCCGAACTGATCGGAGATAATTTTGGAAAATCCGATAATTTCGGCAAAAGCGTTTTGGGAACTGTTCGTTTTTTGATGCGTTTCGGGAAATTTACAAGGCTCGCACCGAAAACCGCCGAACCGATCTCCTCTTCTTCCCAAATCTCGTCGGCGAAAACATCAAAATGCTCTTTTAATGAAGCAAGTGCATTTTCAGATTTAACTTTATCTTTATTTTCACTTAACGCGGCAAAAAGTCTTTCGCTGATTTGTCCGCGTAAATCTTCCAGCGAATAACCGGAAGCAATTGCCAGCAGTGCAAAGCGTATTTCTTCCGCTCCGAAGTCGAAATCTTTTTTCGTTTTGCCGATAAATTCTTTGAATGCTCTGTTTGTCGCATTGGTCGAAACTCTTAAATCATCGCCCGCAATCGCCACGTCAAAAGCGTCTTGCCGAAATCCCGAAACGTCCAGAACCTGGGCGAATTGATTGGCGGAAACGTCCCAATCGGTTGTCAAAGCCCGACGCGGCGAAGGATTTTTTCGCGGCGTGTTGATCGTGTTTGAAAAAATTATGCGGATAAACGGGCGGTTCGGAGCGTAAAATCCGATCTCCGCACGATAATTTGAATTTGCTTCAACATCAAACCAACTGCTTCCTTCGGCTTCGACGGGAAATAATCTTTCCGTTCCGCGTGTTCGGTCAACGAGTTTTGCAACCAGCCGATAACTGCCCGTATTTCCGAAGGCACGATCTAAAACCCGATACGGATTATTTTTCATTGACCAGTAAAAATGAAGTTTGTCCGGCGACTGCATCAGAAGTTTTGCCCGATCATCTTTTCTGATTTCCGGCAATTTCGGTTCGGCAAGTTCACGAAAGATCGGGTCTTTCATTCTTTCGGCAATCTCTCCATCCGATAAAATTTCCGTTACCGATTCCGGCAAAACGCTTTCGTCGAATTCGTTTTTCCCAATAAATTCATCCGAAGAAACCGAATCCAACTTAAAATCATCAAGTTCCAGTTCAAAAACTTCTGACATTTTATCCGAATCATTTTCCGCAATTTTATTTTCTAAATCTTTTTCGCTCATATAATACCTGCTCTTTTGATAATAATTATATCAAAAAGAGATTATGTGCATTTTTTCACAAACCCGCAAGTTTTAAAGTGAATTAAACACGACCTAAAAACAAAAAGATGCCGCCAAATAAACAGCATCTTGATCTGTAGTAGTTTTTAATTTTGAATTTTGAATTTTTAACTAGCTGTCATCGTCATCATCGTTTTTTCCGTCGTCTTCGAGATTCAGATCTTTAGTTTGAATTTTTTTAAGCTTTATATTTACATCGCCCAGTTTTGTTTCGAGTTCCGCCCGAACCGGAATGCGGTCTTCATCGTCGGTTATCCAAATTGTGAGGCTTCCCTTTTGCTCGATAAAACGTCCGTCGCCGAAAATTTCAGGCTCGATCCGCCAGCACCATTTTTTGCCCAAAATACTGTTTTTTCTTTCACGGGCGGTTACACGGACGGGAATATCATAAACCAAGCCGGAATCGCTGATCTTCATCACGAAATTTTTCCCGACGGCAAGCGGCATACTTCGCAGTTTGTAAACCGCCGAAACCACATCCTGCGTATTTTCAAAAATTGTCGAAGCAACGACTCTCGGCGGACGGGCGGCATCCTTCGGATTGGTTTCGATATATGTAACTTTTCTGTTTATATAATTAAAATCCGCCTTGCTGTCCCGCACACGATCGTCCTGCACATCGTGTTTGGTAGTTTGCAAAATCTGCAATGTTTCGCCGTCAACCGTAGATTTATAGAGTTGAAAAAGGTCGAAATTAAAAAGTTTGGTCAGCGTTCCCTTTGAGCGGGCTTCGGAAGTTACAAAATAGGCATTGGTTTCGGGCAATTTTGAAACGGTAAAACTTATTTCGGCAAGGCTGAACGCAAATCCGACCTTTTTTAATTTTCCCTCGTAGGTGAGAGATTCGCCTTCTTTATAGGGCATATTCCGCTCATCGGTCTGTGCCGAAATTGTTGAAACACAAACAAATAAAACCAGTAAAAATGAAAGGAAGAGTTTTTTGTTCATAAAATTTTCTAGAAAAAATAAGCCTTCAGAGCCAAAACCGCACAAATAGCCAAAAAGCCTAAACCCGCTTGATATTCACGGTAACGCATATAGAGTTCTTTTTCAAATTTTTTTCCGTCCGGTTTGTAATCCGAAAACCAAGGAAAAAACAGCGAAACTTCTCCCGCATAATCTTTGTATTTATCGCCGAAAATCGCCGTCAATTCATCTGATTCGACGCTCATTACAGGCAAATAGATGCCTAAGAACAAAACGATAAACAACAGGATCAGCCACCAAACGCCCGATGCGATCATAAATCCGAGTCCGAGCAAAAAACTGCCGAGATAAAGCGGATTGCGTGTAAATGTGTAAGGACCGGAAACCGCCAAATCCTGATTTTTGCGAATATGCCCCGCCGACCAACCGCGAATCAGCAAACCGAAAAATGCAATCAAAACCCCGATAACCATCAAAGTAAAAGTCGGTTTTGCAAAGACAAGGAAAACCGCCGCGAAGACAAAACCCAACGGCACGCGAAATTTTTGCAGTAATTTTTTGTTTTTGGAACTCATTTATTATGGGAACGCAAGCGGCTCGCTTGCAGCGAACGCCCAAGCGTTCGTAAAAAGTTTATCATCTTTAAATTTTCAGTTTAACTTTAAAGTTTTCCACGTTTGTTTTCGTGCTGTCGCACTCATTGCAAGCGGGACGCTTGCGTTCCGACCAAAGCGGGATGCTTGGATTCCAACCAAAAAACTCATTTCTCGATCAAAAATAAAAACTCTTGATTTTTCTTTTCCACTTCTCTAATCCAATCATTTGTCCAACGCATCGAAGCCATCACGTTTTGTTTATAATCAACTTTTACAAAATCAATTATCTTGCCCGCATTTTCCAAAATCCCGAATAAATTTTCCGCCGTCGCACGTCCGCCCGAACTGTATGAAAGGATTATATGCTTTGCCCGCGTTTTGGCAAGCAATTTTTCAATCGCAACCGTGGCGATAAATTTTCCGTTTTCATTTTGACGAAACTCTTCAAAAACCGAACCCGCATTCGTATCCGAAGTGTCCGTGCGGCGTTTTGCTTTGCCGAAAGTTTTCGGTTTGTCATTTAAAATTATGCTCGTCCACAAATGATAATAAGCCGCATAACGCACACGCGACGGCGGCATTTTTTCATTGTTCGAGCCATACGGCGGATCAAAATAAGCGAGATCGGTTTCGACGTTTTCAATCGTTTTAAAAATATCGCCGTGAAAAACTTCGTGTTTTTCTGATAATTCAAAAAGTTGCGGAACTTTCAATTCCAGACTTTTATAAGAACGCGGCGACCATTCATTTAAATACGAAGCGTGATGTCCGAGCGTGCTGTCAACTTTGTCCAACGCCAAAATCAAACTCGTCAGTAAAACGCATTTTTCGATTTCGTTCAAATCCAATTTTTCAATTTCATCCCGAATCGCGTCGAGTTTTTGTGTATTATGAATCTGAAAAGGCTTCTTCAAACCATCCAATTTTGTTGATGTTTTCTCATCCGGCAAACCGCCGTAATGTTTTGTGAACCAACCGTTTTCGCCCGGCAAATTATTTAAATGCCCGATGATTTCTTTGTAATAATTTTTATCCTTTTCGTTTTTCAAATAACAGATTCCGAAAGTTTCCGACCAAACAGAAATGTCATTGGAAATAACTTTATAACCCGTTTGAGCAAACGCCTGCGAAACTCTCGTCGTTCCGGCAAATCCGTCAAAAACAGTTTTCGCATTTGTTTTGCCCGCAAGTTCAAGAATATATGTCAAAAGTTTTAACTTTGAACCTGCATATTTTATACCTTCGGTTTTTGGAATATTTATTTTTTTTGCCACGAATAACACGAATAACACAAATAAGAAATTTTAACCATAAAGCACACGGATTAACACGGATGAAATATAAAAAACTAAAATCATTTTCTGATTTAATCTCTTTTCCTATCTGAGTCTATCTGTGAAAATCTGCGGCTAAAATTCTTTTCCTATTCGTGTTATTCGTGTAATGTGTGGCTAACTAACTCTTTTTTTTTACTGCATCAAAGACAGTTTCAACCGAAATGTCCATACAAATCCATTTGTCGCAAGTTCGGCGATGGCAATCAACGCGGCAGCCGATGTCGTTTCTTTCAACGCAAATATCTTTCGGGTTGATGCTGCCGTTTCGCCACCATTCGGTTGGTCCGAAGATTCCGATGACCGCACATTTTGCAGCGACGGCTAAATGTGTCGGTGCGGTGTCGCCGCCGATATAGACTTTTGCTTGTTTTGCCAATTCGTAAAAACCTTTTAATGTCGGAGTTACGGAAATCGTTCTGCCCGAAGTGCTTGTTTTTAATGCTCGATTTGCGAGATCGGTTTCATTCGGGGCGGTTGAAATTACCGGAACAATATTTAAATCATTCCAAAGTTTATCCGCCAACTCGCCGTATTTTTCGGCACTCCAGAGTTTTGTCCGCCAACCGCCCGCCGGATTTAATATCGCAAAATTCTCACCTGTTTGCTCGATTATTTTTTTTGCTACTTGCTTGTGAGTTTTGTCGGTTGCGATTGGGAATTTGAGATTTTCCTTGTTTAATTTAAAATTTTTATCCTTCAAAAAGTGTTGCAGAGATTTTTCGGCGAGTTCTAGATTTTTGTAAATTATATTTTGTTTTGGTTCGACATCAAACGTCTTTGTAAGCAAAACACGACTTGCGGGTTCGCGTAAATTTCGTTTGGAAAAACCGTAGCTTTTTTTTGTTTTGGCAAGTTTCAAGATCGAAGCGGATTTTAAGAGTCCCTGAAAATCTATCGCCAGATCAAACTTATTTTCACGCAAATCTTTGAATTGCCGGCGAGCATTTTTTAGGGTTTCTCCGAATAAATCTTTACTTCGCAGAGCTTGTGTGTCAACTTCGATAAGCCTTTTCAGCTGCGGATTGTTTCGCAAAATTTCCGCCGAGCGTTTTTCGACCACCCAAGAGATTTCAGCTTCGGGCAGGGCTTTTTTTATTGCCGCAAGCGTCGGCAGAGTGTGGATGACATCACCGATACTGCTTAGTTTTACAATTAAAATTTGCATTAGCCTGCTAAAAAATATGAATTATTCGATGCGGATTTTCAAATGCCGCTTGTTTTTTAATCAAGGAGTTTAATTTTTTTCTGGTAAAAAGTCCCCTTTATATTATATTCTATTAATAGTCCTTTCCCGCACATTGACTCTGTATCTCACGAAAAAATTCGATTGTTCTGAAAAATTACTCATAATAATTATGACAAAATCCAAACGACCAGAACGTGATTTGCGTCCCGCATTGGTTTTCTTAAACGGTGATCTGCTCGCCGTGCAGATTCCGCTTGAGCGTGAAGATGTCATTTTGGGGCGTGCATTGGAAGCAGGGATTCGGCTCAATGACACAAGAGTTTCACGCCGGCACGCACAAATTTCCGCACTTCAAAATCCCAATAAATCCACGCCCGATTATCTGCTCACCGATCTGGATTCAAGCAACGGAACTTATCTGAACGGTCAGAAAATCACTCAGGAAACTTTGCAAAACGGCGATAAGATCAGCATCGGTAAACAGATTTTGCGGTTTGAATTATTAGACGAGATTGACCGTGAATACCAACAGCAGATCAGAAGACTTCTGGCACACGACGATTTAACCGGACTGCTTTCAAGCCGTTCATTTTTTTCCGAACTGCGGCGGGAAACAACCCGGGCTTCGGCGGATGGTCGTTCTTTTTGTGTTTTGATGATGGATATGGATTTCTTTAAAACCGTGAATGACAAATACGGGCATTTGACGGGCAGTAAAAATCTGGAAGAAGTCGGAAACTGCATCACGCAAACTCTGCGGACGGGCGATGTCGCGGCACGTTTCGGCGGCGAGGAATTTGCCGCTTTTCTGCTCGATGCCGAATTGGCTCAAGGTCTGGTGGCAGCTGAAAGAATCCGTGCGGTCATTCAAGAAAATGAATTTACGGTAATTAAACACGGAAAACCCGCGAATACTCATAAAATTACCATCAGCATCGGAGTCGCCTCATTTCCGAATGATTCGACCGACCCGATAGAACTTGTTGAAATGGCGGATTCCGCACTTTATAAAGCCAAACAATTAGGCAGAAATCGTGTCTGTGCTTACCGTGATATAAATGAAGAAGAAATAAAAATGCCGCTTCCCGCTCGGTTCGCATAAATTTTTGCAACTAAATTTCTGTTTTTGCGTGAAAACAAACGGTGAGCAATAATAGATAATGGATAA
>JBGTKR010000239.1:0-4798 GCA_041744535.1 Pyrinomonadaceae bacterium | reverse complement strand
GCACCGCGTTTGCCGCCGATGATTCCGCCTAAGATCGCTCCGCCCGCAGTGCCGATACCAATATTGATAAGGTTGCGGTGTCTGCCGTAGAAGTTTTTGCGTTTGACTCTGTATCGGCGGTTTGTATTGGTTCTTCTATATTGGCGGGAAACATTTTTATTGCGGTTATTATAATTTTTTCCGTAACGGGTTTGTGCGGATGCAGTTAGCGGAACGAGAACCACCAACATTGCTAATGCTAAAAATATAGATGTAAATTTTTTCATAACTATTCCTCCTCTAACATTTGAATCTTTTATTTAAAATTAGGATTAAAATCCTTTGATGTTCAGTATAACGGGCAATCTTTATGCCAAAACTGTAATATGTATATTTTGCAAGTGTTTAGCAAGATCGCTGAATTTCGGTAATACTTTTTTTACACTATTTGGAAAGTCTTTTTGCGGATTTGGTGCAGAGACATTTCGGATTACAAGATGATTTTGTATAACCACGATGAGAATCGTATTCTATAACTTCGGGAAGAATAAGAATCAAAAGGAGAGTTATTTGCTATAATTAACCGCATCGCAGCAATCGGCGGATAGAAGAATTTCTCGGTTTTTCGACAAGGAGTAAATAAGAGGGTATGAAATTTATACGTTATTCAAAATTTAAAGGGTTCGATGTCTTCGGCGTGAATTTGGGTGATCTGATGGATTCTCTGTCCGAAATGGTTCTGGATTCGGGATTTAACGAAGATTATTGGTATTCACGCCAGCGAAATGAAATGGACGATTCGCTTGATGGTTTGCGTCAGGCATTGTTGCAGGCGTTGCTGGAAAAAGGAATTATTGACGAATTGGATGTCGAAAAAATGCTCGCCGATAATGACGGCAAATTTCGCGGTTCGCTGCTGGAAGAATTGATAAATAATCTGATCGAAAGACTGGTCGAAGAGGGTTATCTGGATTTGAAGGAAGTCGAACCGGAATTGCAGCAAAATGAGCAGGGGCAAGGAAACGGACAGGGCGAAGTGGGCGAACCGATGCCGCGAGATATACGGTTTAATTTGACAGAAAAAGGTCTGGATTTTCTAGGCTTTAAAACCTTGCAAAAACTTCTCGGTTCAAGCGGCAAATCTTCCATCGGCAGACACGAAACTCCGCATTTGGATACGGGAATCGAAGCGGCGATGAGTTCTAAACCTTATGAATTTGGCGACACGATAAACTTGGACGTAAATTCAACTTTACTTTCAGCAATTCAGCGTGAAGGCTTGGGAGTTCCGCTAAATCTTGAATACAAAGATTTGCACGTTTATCAGCAGGATTATCAATCGAGTTGTGCAACGGTCGTAATGCTCGATTGTTCGCATTCGATGATTTTATACGGCGAAGACCGTTTCACTCCCGCCAAAAAAGTCGCACTCGCTTTGGCTCATTTGATTCGCACGCAATATCCCGGCGATTCGCTTAAAATCGTCCTGTTTCACGACGACGCGGAAGAATTACCAATCGCAAAATTAGCAACCACACAAGTCGGACCGTATCATACGAACACGGCGGAAGGCTTAAAATTAGCAAGACGTTTATTGAACGCCCAACGCAAGGAAATGAAGCAGATCGTAATGGTTACGGACGGCAAACCGACCGCCGCGTTTATGGAAACCTCAAATCCCGCGTATATGAATTATCGCCGTTATTCCGAAGTCCAAACCGAATCATCAAAGCGTATGCTCTACAAAAATTCGATGGGCAATGATCCGTTCGTAATGGCGGAAACTTTCAAGGAAGTCCAAGCCTGCCGCAAAGGCAACATTATGATAAATACGTTTATGCTTGCCGATGATTATTATCTGGTCGAATTCGTCAAAAAAATGTCCGAAATGACACGCGGAAAAGCATATTTTGCGAATCCGAATAATTTGACGCAATTTGTTTTAATGGACTTTTTAAAACGGCGGACAAGTCGTGTAAAATAATAAAATTATGAATATTATCTCATCAATTTTAATAATTTTCGCCGTTTTGCTGTCGGTTTTAACATTTATTGCTTTAGCAAGTTGGTTATTAAAAGGCGGAGTAAGTGTTATCCTTCCCGGACTCGGATTGGTCATTACACTTCCCGGAATTGTAATTTTACTGTTGATTTTTCAGATCGTTCTTGTATTGTTGGCGGGATTTATAAAGCCTTCAGAAACCGATTCGGGAATTCGAGATAATCAGTCTTATAATTCAATTCAACTTAAATAGAATTCAAACGGTTTACTTGGAATGTGAGTTGCAAAACTATCAATTTCGATAACTTTTAAAAAGTTGACAGCTTAACGGCGTAAACGTCAGCTATTAACTTTTCATTATCGGATTTTACAAAGGAAAAACAGAATTTGATCTTCTGATTCCAAAATACCTTAAGCTGAAAATTTACTTAATCAACTCAAAAATCCCGGCTGCTCCCATTCCGCCGCCGACGCACATTGTAACCATTCCGTAGCGTGCATCGCGTCTTTTCATTTCCTGCAAAATCGTTGCGGTTAATTTCGCTCCCGTGCAGCCCAAAGGATGTCCGAGTGCGATTGCACCGCCGTTGACATTTACTTTGTCGGGATTCATCTCCAGAAGTTTCATTACTGACAAACCCTGTGCGGCAAATGCTTCGTTTAATTCAATTAAATCTATATCGCTTAATTCTAAACCAGCCATTTTCAAAGCCTTCGGAATCGCATAAACAGGTCCGACACCCATTTCTTCGGGCAAACATCCGGCAGTTGCATAAGACACAAATCTCGCCAAAGGCTTCAAGCCCATTTCCTCAGCTTTTTCCGCCGACATCACAACCGTAGCCGCCGCACCGTCCGACATTTGCGAAGAATTCGCCGCCGTCACGCTTCCTTTGGCGTGAAAAACGGGACGCAGTTTGCTGATCGCTTCAACCGAAGTATCACCACGCACGCCTTCATCCGTATCGAAAACGACTTCCTTGCGTCGAGTTCTGCCTTTTTCATCCGTCTCATCAACAAAGACGGTCATCGGCACAATCTCATCTTTGAAATTTCCCGCTTCAATCGCCGCCGCCGCTTTTTCGTGTGAACGCACTGAAAACTCATCCTGCTCAGTCCGCGAAATGTCGTATTTATTTGCCAAAGCCTCCGCCGTCAAACCCATATTTAGATAATAATCGGGATAATTATCAACGATCTTCGGATTCGGACGAAAAACATTTCCGCCCATCGGGATCATAGACATCGTCTCCAAACCGCCCGCCACGATCACATCCGCACCGCCCGTGCGAATCCTGTCCGCCGCAATTGCAATCGTCTGCAAACCCGACGAACAATAACGATTAACCGTCATCGCCGGAACTTCCACCGGCAAACCCGACGCAATCGCCGCCGTCCGTGCCACATTCATCCCTTGCTCGGCTTCGGGAAATGCACATCCCATAATCACATCATCAACCTGCGAACCTTCCAACCCTTCGACTCTAGCCACAGCTTCCTTGATCGCCGTCGCCCCCAAATCATCAGGTCGCGTATTCTTCAAAGTCCCCTTCGGAGCTTTCCCAACCGCCGTCCGCACGGCTGATACAATAACTGCTTCTTTCATATTTTCTTTCCTCTTATGCTTTTTTAAATTCTTCCCAATCCAATTCCAGTTGGCGGACAATTCCGTGAATCGTTCCGAGTTTCAAATCCTTACTTCCCCAATCAGGTATAGGAATTGGCACAACCGTTTTGGCATTCGGATTATACCAATTCCGATGCGAGCCTTTCCTTTTCTTTTTGAGTTCGATACAGCCCGACTTTTTCAATTTCTTTGTAACTTCCCGATATTTCATACCGCTTTCAGTTGTATTATAGTGTCGGTCAAAAACGGTGCGTTTCGATTTACAGGCTGCAATACTTCGGGTAAAGGCAAATTCATTTCCTCATAACCTTCGATCAAACATTCGAGTGCATCCGTTACATTAGGAATAATTTCATCAATCGTGTCGGCTTCCGTAATTAATCCGCTCAAAATCGGACAAGTAATAGTCCAGCCGCCTTCGGGTTGTGGCTCTAAAACCAACGGCAAGCGATAGATGCTTTCTCTAATTACTTTTTCCATAATTTTTCCTCTGCTTATAATATAATAAAAATGAGTGAATATTCATTCATTTTTATTATATTATATTATACAAATCTTTTAGGGCTTATTCAAAGTAATGACCGCCAGCATCTTGCTGGCAATGGACGTTTCTGAGCGTCCAAGCAAAGTTTATTATCTTCAAATTTTCGCTTTAACTTTAGAGTTCTCCAACTCTTTTTTCGTGCTATCGCACTCATTGCCGCCAAGATGGACGGCGTTCCGTCTGAAAACCATTTTATTTTTTTCTACTTTGAATAAGCCCTAACAAATCTTTGAGTTTTTACTAATAAAAGATTATTTATATTTTAGTCTAAAAGTTTTTTCTAATTGATTTTTGGAATTCAATAATGGAAGAAGTCGGATAGTTCTCCGCGAATGTTCCTGTTGTTAAAGTCATAATTGATTTATTTCCATAATATATTTTACTTTGAAATTTCGCAGATTTCCCATTTATTTCTTTATAACCTTCAACCGTTATTACTATTCCATAAGGTGTTCTTTCAGTACAATACTTCGGACAGTTTTTAGATTTTTGATGTTTTTAAAACATTTAGACTTTGGACGAAAAGAGTTCTTTGAAAAGCAGAACCACAAGGTTTAAACTTTTGATATGTTTGATATTAAAAAACTCTCGCCGAGCGGTTCTGCGAGGATATTTTAACTCTTAACATTGCCAATCGGCAAGCGGT
>JBGTKR010000238.1:0-9827 GCA_041744535.1 Pyrinomonadaceae bacterium | reverse complement strand
ACATTTTCCCAAGTGGTTTTATTTAAAGGCTTCGGTAATTCCTGAAGCCAGCCGTTGTTTGCAAAGCGTCCGTCATAAACGGTCGGGTCGGGCAGAATCGCAATTTCTATATTCCCTTCGCCCGTCATATATTCCACATTTTCGCTTAAAAATCCCGTTCCGGCTGAAACGGATTTTGTCACCGCGTTTGAATTCGGCATAAATCCGTCGTGAACGACCTTTCGCCAATTATCTTCAAATGTTTTCGGAGTTGAAACGGCTGTGCCGTTTGTCGAACCCGGCGTTGCCGTCGGACTCGATGATGCCTGCGGAGCAGCAGCAACTTCGGGTGTCGCTTCGGGACTCGGCGTTGCCGTCGGACTAGCCGCCGGAATCGGCGTTGCAACAGGTGTTGCGGCAGGTGTCGGAGTCGGTGCTGCCGCCGTATTTTCCTGCGGTTTGGCTTCTTTATTATCGGCGGTGTTGCCGTTGCTTGCCGCTTGTCCGATTTTTCCCGCCGCCGGAGGAGCAGAATTAAAGCCTTGTTTTTGCCAGAATTCCTGAACGATATTTAAGGTTTTCTTGTCAAAATCTTCTTCGAGGAAAAGTTGAGCGACCTCATAGATACTTTTGCCGCCGTAAAGCGGTTCGATCAGAGGCTGAACGATTGAAACCGTTCCGTCATACGCTCTCGCATCGCCCCACGATTCCAGATAATGCGTCCCGGAAACGTGCCAATGACAATAAATTCCGGTTTCGTCCAGATATTCTCCCAAATGAACGCGGAACGGAACTTTATCCAATCTTTCGCGGCTTAATTTCAGATCAACGGGCGTGTTGTAAACCGGATTAGCGTTCAAGATCACGAGCATTTTCACCTGTCCGCCGTCAATATCCCTGACGAGTTCGGCAAGTTGTTCTCTTTGCAGTTGATCGGCATTCGGGCGAAGCGGTTCGATATATTCGACCGTGTTTCCGACATTGCCGAGTGCCTCGTTCATCGCAAAAGCAAGTGCGTGAACCGTCGGCGGCTGATTATCTCCGGCAATAATGAGAGATTTTCCTCTGTTTGCCCGTAAATCCTTCGCCATTTCCGCGATCCATTGGGCATTTTCCTTATAACTCGAAGATGCTCCCGACACACCCAACGCTCCCGCAATCGCTTTTGCAATTTCCGGCATTTCGCTCGGTTTGACGGCAATCCGGTGATCGGCTTTTGCTCCCGTCAAACTCATCGTCGTTTCAACCGCATAGAGCCGACTCATTTCCTTTCTGCCGCCCGCCAACGAGCGTTTTTTTGAAAAATCCTTGATATAGCGGACGTTGAATTTTGAAAAAATATCGGCATCGAGCGAAAGAATTCTGTCGGCTTGGTCGAATTTACAGACGGCTTGAGCGGGCGAACCGAAAGCCATTCTTGCTCCCGCCATTGCGTTATCATCATTAACGGGTTCGTATTGGATCAATTTCGCATTCGGCAGTTCCTGCGAAATACGTTTGAATTGGTCAATTAAGGTCGGCGAAGTGATCGTTTCGGTCAAAAAACGGATTCCCGCACCGCCGCTGCCGCGATTCTCGGCAACTTTGGCACGAAGTTCATTCATAAATATCTGCCACGTTGTTGAATTGCCGCGGTTTAATGTTTCTTTTGAACGGTCGGGATCATATAAATTGAGCAAAGAAGCCTGTGCCAAAACGTCCGTCGCACCCAAACTTCCCGGATGATCGGGATTTCCCTCGATCTTCGTCGGTTTGCCTTCGCTCGAACGTCCTAAAACTCCCGTTGCAATTCCGCTTAAAGTCATTGCCGTTGCAAAAAACAGAGGTATCCCCGGCACTATTTCTTCGGGTTGCGAAACATACGGGACAATGTTTTCCGCCGGTTGAATAACGCATCCGCTCAAACCCGCTAATGCCAGCGAAGCCCCCATAACTTTGACAAAGTTACGGCGGCTTAGGGAGTTATCCCATTCTTCGGCTTGTGCCGGATATTCATACTTTACGTATTCTTCAAACTCCGGTGCATCAACAAATTCCTCAACCGAACGCCAATACTTTTTGCCGCTTTGCTGAAGAATCTTATTTTTTAATAATGCAAAGTTAGACTTACTGTCTTTGCTCGCCATTTTTGTTTGTTTCCTCGAAGCCAGATTTAAAATTTCAGATTTAAAATTTCAGATAATTTTTGAAATCTTTACTTGTAACTTAAAACTGTCAATTATTACTTTTATAACTGGATTTTGTTAAATTAATTACTTATCAAAGTCGCTTTCTGCAATGTTCGGCAAAATCTCTAATCTTCAATAACCATCTGAAATTTGAAATATGAGATTTGAAATCTGCTATCTATGACAAGTCGAACAACTCGTCAATAATTCTCTGCTGCGGATTTTGTAATCCGCTTTTAATTTTGTTCTCTGCTCCGCCGTCAGATTGCTGTCCTGCCACTGCATATTGTAGATTTCAGACTTCGGACGAATAAAGTTTTCGGGCTGACGGTGGCACGACAGACACCATTCCATCTGCAAAGTATTTTCCTGATAAACCGCCGGCATATTGTCAATTTCTCCGTGACAGGTCGAACAACCGACACCTTTTGCCACGTGAATACTATGGTTAAAATACGCATAACCCGGCAGATCGTGAACCCTCTGCCAGGCAATCGGTTTGTTATCGCGGTAACTTGCCCGGATCGGTTCGAGATATTCCTGATCGGCATAAAGCTGATTATGACAATTCATACAGGTTTGCGTCGGCGGAATCCCCGCAGATGCGGCGGTTTCAACCGATGTATGACAATAGCGGCAGTCAATTCCGTCATCACCGACGTGATGTTTATGACTAAATTGAACGGGCTGCTGCTTTTCCACATAACGTCCCGTCAAATATGAAGAACGAGCGATCTGGGTATAAGCATAAAACACAACGCCGCCCAACACGATTACCACGACCATTGATGCCTTCGCTATATTGTTTGCTCCGCGTTGAAAAAGTTGAGCCATCTTTTTATATCTCTATTGTTTTTGGAAAATCCTAAAGAAAATAGTTCACCCGTAACTTGGAATTTGGAAAAATAATCCAAATCCTAAAGTCAGACAAACCGGAAATTGTTAAATATTAATATCTACTGCAAAAACTTAATTTAGATTTTACCTAATCTTACAAATTCCGCAAATTCTACTATGAAAATAATTCTTTTTTACACCTTGTGCAAGTTTTCACAAAATTAGATTGCCTCATAAAGTGTATTAAGTTTTTTTGATTACTAATCTCACGTTACGCAAAAATGATTTATTTATTTCGCTGATTCTTTTTTGAAAAAGTGAAACTCAAAATAAGTTTTTATGTCGGAACGCAGACGACTCGTCTGCCTGTTTGCTGAGCGAAGCGAATTGCAAACGCCTCGCAGTTTATCGGTTCTTTTGATTAATATTTCTTTCCTGCAAATAATCGTAATAAAACCACAAGTTTGCAGATGCACGGCTTTGCCATTTGACTTTGCTTCGCCAGTCAAACGGGCAGACGGGTCGTCCGCGTTCCGACGGCTAAATAAAGTCAGTTGATGAGTTCAATTTTCAAACGATATTACTAAGCCGTGAACTAAAAATTTGCGTAACATCAGTTACTAAAGCTAAAACCTGAGTGAAATGTGTTTCTATAATTCCGTGTCGGAAAGCAGTGCGACTCCGATGGCACTTGCGTTTTCGCCGAGTGTTCCTTCGACTATCTCGACGGTTTTAAAACTCGGTGCAAAGGAGAGTTCTCTCGCCCGATGAATAATTGCATCTAAAACCAGATGTCCGGCTTTCATAATTTCTCCGCCGACGACGATCTTTTCAATATTCAAAAGATTAATAACTCCGGCAATTGCCGCCCCGACATAATTTCCGGTTCGCTCGAGCATCATCTAGGCAAAATCGTCTTCGCGGTTTGCTTCCCTGACAATATCGGCAATCGTTATATTTTCTTCACCGACGGAATTTAGCGAAGAAGTTGCATCTTTGTGAAACCAGCCTTTTGCACGTCGAATAATGTTTGGAGAAGACGCAATGTCTTCAAGCCTCATTCCTTCGGAATTAACAACTATCTGACCGAATTCTCCGGCAAATCCCGTCGCTCCATACCAAAGTTTTTTATTAAAGATCAAAGCCCCGCCGATTCCCGTTCCGAGCGTTGCATAAAACATATCGTTGCTTCCGCGTCCCGCACCGAGAACAAATTCACCGTAAGCGGCGGCATTTGCGTCATTTTCGATCAGAATATTTAATTTCGTAACCTTTTCGACCTCTTCCAACAAGTCAATTCTCGCGTGTTCGGGAATATAGGTCGAATAAGCGATCTTGTTCGTCAGACGATTATAAAGTCCCGGAACGGCGATGCCCAGATTGTCGAAATCATCGAATTTTCGTCTGGTTTCATTGATAAATTCGATAAGCTGCGGAGCGGTATCTCCATCAATATCCAAGGATGACTTTAAAGTATTATGAATACTGCCGTCCCGCCCGATACACACCGCCGTCATTTCCGTATGTTTGACTTCGATCCCGACGAGTTTTTCCGTTTGTGTAGTATTTTCTTCCATCGTTTTGCAATGTCCGTCATTCCAGAAAAGCGTAAAACTAACGCGATTTTAGACACTCCGATTGAAAGTGTCAAACATAACTTTACATCATAAATCGTTTGACTCAAACGCTTGTTAAAGTTAATCTTTTTTAGTTCGCCCCCTTTCTGAAGCATTAATTTCTTTTTATGATTTTATGGAAGAACAATTCCTACAACTTTTTAAAGATTACGGAATTTACGCCGTTTTTGCCCTCTGCACCATCGAAGGCGATATAACGCTTTTGCTGGCGGGAGTTTTGGCTCATTCCGGCTCTTTTGGCGATTACGGAATTTTCTGGGTTTATGTCTTCGGCATACTCGGTGCGATGACGGGCGACACATTTGCTTACTCAATCGGCAGACTTTTTCGCACAACCGTTCAGAATTACAGTTTTTACAAAATGGCTCAACCGCGGATCGAACTCCTGATTGATAAATTCGGCGGTTTTTCGCTCGTTGTTTCAAAATATATCTACGGTGTCCGCACGGCAATGTGTCTGTTTAACGGTGTCGGCAGAATGCCCTTCCGTAAATTTATCTTCCTCGATCTGATAAGCTGCACGATCTGGGTTGTGATGCTTTCGAGTATCGGATATTTTTTCAGCGGAGCGATCACTTCGCTCATCGGTGATTTCAAACAGGTCGGAGTCGCACTATTTTTTATTGCTATGGTCGGAATAATCGCTTTTTATCTGATCGAAAGATATTTACTTTCACAAAAGATCGAAGATACAAAACCGGAAACGATTCATAAAATTGAAGAAAAAATTCACAAGATCGAAGACAAACTGCATTTATCGCACATCCCGAATTTTACGAGTAAAGCTCCGAACAAAAAGGAATCCAACGAACAAACCGAGAAAGCAGCCGAAGAAAAAATATAAACTTAAAACTTATCCGGTAAACTGCAAAATTTTGTAATTTGCATTAATATAATCTCAAAATCTGATTTCTATTTTATTTTAAAATTCAACAAAGGAAAACTTAACCTGTGATAATCGAAGCATCTGCCCCGACAAGAGTGGATTTAGCCGGAGGAACGATTGATATTCCGCCGATATTTTTGTTTCACGAAGGTGCGGCAACCGTCAATTTTGCGATAAGTTTGCTGGCGAAATGCCGGATCGAAACACGCGGCGACAACAAGATCGTGATCGAATCAATTGACCGACGCGAAAAATTTGAAACGACTCTCGGTGAATTCGGCATTTTAAGGGACGAACCGAGGCTCGAACTGCTTTCAAAACTCGTCTATTTTTTTAAACCCGAAACCGGATTTAATATGACGACGGAATCAAACGCACCCGCCGGAGCGGGACTTGCGGGTTCTTCGACCTTGAATATCGCCTGCATCGGAGCATTGAACGAACTCGTCGGCAAACGCTACCCGCCCGATAAATTTATTCCGATTGCGGCAAATATCGAAACCACCGTCATCAAAGTTCCCGCCGGATTTCAGGATTATTATTCGGCTCAATACGGCGGAGTCGCCTGCATACATTTTCGCTCCGAAGGAATCGAACGCGAATCTCTGGACATTGACACAAAAACGCTGGAAGAAAGAATCGCCGTAATTTACACGGGCGAACCGCGAAATTCCGGCACAAATAATTGGGAGATTACCAAACGCCACATTGACGGCGACAGAGATTTGTTCGGGATTTTCGACGGCATCCGCGACGGTTCGCTCGATCTGCGTCAAGCCCTGATCGAAAACGACTGGACAAAAGCGGGCGAAATTTTAAGCGAAGGACATCTGCTCAGAAAACGTCTTTCGCCGAATATCACGACTCCCTGGATGGATGAAATAATCGAAACAGCCGAAGCAAACGGAGCAGTCGCCACCAAAATCTGCGGTGCGGGCGGCGGCGGCTGTATCGCTTTTTTCTGCGAAGAAGGTCGCAAAAATGAAGTCGAAGATGCTCTTGATGCCGAACCGCATGTCGAAGTTTTAGACTGGAAACTTGCAGCCGACGGTTTGAACATTAAAACATCGGAGTAGGTTTTAAAAAAGATTTCAAAATTTAAAGTGTCTTCCGATTTTTCACTCTTGTCTTCTTAAAATATTTGTCGTAAATCAAATATTCGGCTAAGATAAACCAGACCGGATAGTAATTTGCTCGTGATTTATGTTTTTGCCGAAAAGAATAATTCACGAAGTTTGATTCGGCACATATCACCTGTGCCGAATTCTTTTTGCAGTTCGGCAAGTTTTGCTTCAAACCCGCCAATCGTCCAGCATTTTTCTTCCGATAAATTCTCGATCGGTTCGCCTGCTTCATTCAACGGACAAATATCGCGGAGTTCATAAATTTCATTTTCTATTTCTTCAAACCAGCGAAGCGGCAAACCTTGCGTGCGGCAGACATACGGGCGATTTTCATAAATCCGGCAAGCACCCGTTTCATCAAGAAATGCACACATTCCTTTTTCGTGAGGGTTTTCGTTTTCGAGAAATGCAGCGTGATTTTGGCGAATATTTTCGGCTTCAATTTCAAAAACACTAATATCATCAACACAGCACGCCGAGCATCCTTTTTTGCAGTTCAGACGCTCGGCGTGAATATGGACAAGTTGATCGGTTATCGAATCAATCTTTCGATACAAATTTTCCAGTTTTTCAAAAATATCCACAGATCAATTCAAGATTCGATTTTGTTAAACAGTTTCGGCTTTTTGAAAAGCACGTTCCACCTTTGCCGTATCGAAGAATTCCAGAAATCCTGTTATTTTTCCGTCTTCAACAGTAAAAATATGAACCCAGTCATTGTCATAACTTCGGTTTGTTTCTCTGACGGTTGCGGTCGAATTTCCTAAAACCACAACCTTGTCGCCGTCTGCAATAAATTCCGTCGGTTCAAAATGTGTTATGTCTTCGGAATCCGCCAACAATCTAAAAAACTCACCGACTTCGCTGCGTCCGTTATAAGTTCCTCCAATCGGAGAACCTTGTGTTTGCGGTGTTGTCCATTTTATATCTTCGGAAAACAGATTAAGCAAACCTTCAATATCACCATTTCCGAATTTTTCGTAACCCTCTTGTACTATTTCTGTATTGTTCATCTCAAAAGCTCCTTTTCAGCTTTTAATTAAAAAAGCCGAATGTAAAAATTAAAGTTAAGAGGACCTATTTGTCTTGGAGAATTTGATTATAACTCTAAACCGGATTTTTTACACGCAAATATTATTATAAATCCCATCTGCCTTTTACTTTTCCTTCGCGTTCATTTCCACACTTAAAATTTCCGGTAATTTTTGCTATTGCCGGTTGTTTATCAAATCTTGAGATTTTTCTGATGACATAAATTAATCGTGGATCGTCGGCTTGTCCGAATGCGGGATGAAACATTTGCGACAGCGGGCTTCGTATTTTCCGGTGGCTCCGACCTCAACTCTTTCTTCGGATTCAAATGTTCTTTGCGAGTAATTTGCCGTGTTGCCGCATTTAACGCAGATCGCGTGAGTTTTGGTAATAAATTCGGCGATTGAAAGCAATTGCGGCATCGGCTCAAACGGTTTGCCCATATAATCTTGGTCTAATCCGGCGATGATTATACGCTTGCCGTTATTTGCCAGATCGTTGACCGCTTCGACGATTTCCATATCAAAAAACTGCCCTTCGTCTATGCCGATAACTTCCGTATCGTCATCAATTTGAGCAAGCAATTCCTTTGCCGTCATCACGGGCTTTGAAATATGCGTCATTCCCGAATGCGTGGCGATTTCTTCAACCGAATATCTGTCGTCAATACTCGGTTTAAAAACCTGAACTTTTTGACGTGCGATTCTTGCCCGATTAAGTCGGCGAATCAATTCTTCACTCTTTCCCGAAAACATCGAACCGACGATAACTTCTATCCAACCGACACCGTTTTGCCTGTCCCGACGGCGTTCCGTCGTATTGTCGAATGCTAATTCCTCAACCATAATTTTGTAATTTATTCCTATTTTGAAAATAGTATTTATAACGATTTAATCGGCAAAAGTAAAATCGGAGTCAAAGAAGAATCTATTTACAAAAACCTGTGCTTCTGATAGAATCCAAACAACTTGAAAATGGCAAAAATCAACACGCTATGAACTTCTTAAATGTAAAAAAACTCTTTATTCCAATCTTGCTGATATTGCTTTTTTGTATGACGGTTTTTGCCCAGAAAGTTGAGAAAAAAATCATTCAAAAAGATTCCGATACAAAAACGGAGAAAGTTGATGCAAAAGATGCGGATTTAGCAATTACGGGAAGCGTAACGGCAAAGGAATTGAAATTTGAAGTCGTGCCGGACGATCAGGTTGAATTTACCGGAACTCCCGAAAGAAAAACCGAATGGACTTCGGAACGCGAAAATCTGCCCGACGAAGTTCAGCCGAATGTGGTTTACCGCGACATCGGAATTAAACTGAAAATTACAAGCGTTTTTGCAGACATAGACAAAATAGTTAATGAAGCACTCGGAAAAGTTTCCCCCGAAACAGCGAAAAAATCCACAGATGAAAAAACCGAAAAAACGGAAACAGCGGATAAAGATAAACCGAAACAGGCAGAAACCAAATCGGACAAACCAAAACAATAGACGGGGAAATTTATGGCGAACAGAAAACTTTTACTCATCGGTTTGTTTTGCATACTGATTTTTTCAATCAGTGCATTTTCACAGGAAAACACGAAAGAAGTTCAAACAAACGACAATCAAATAACCCGAACTGAAAACTACGAACTAAATATTAAAAATAAAAAAATCTCCGAAGAAGATTATAAAGCCGATGTCAAAGTCGCTACGGAAAGTAATTCCAAAAACGCTGTTAGTCTTGATGTCGGAGTCGGAGTTCGGGCAAAAAAAATAACCGTTACTTTGACAAATGTTACGGGCGACGTAAAATTTCGGGGTTCGCTCGAAAAACTTTTGCAAAGATTAAATTTAGTAGTAGAAAAAACAGTTTCACCAATTCAGGAAGATAATTGATCGAAAAATTATCGGTGGAATTGTTTATAATTATAAAAGACACAGAAAAAATTCTGCATAATTGTTATTAATTGTGCAGAATAAAAATTTATTTATTAAAGAAAAAATAGGGGGAATTTAGATTTGAAAAAGAAACTACAATTAATCGGATTATTTGTATTTTGCATAAGTTTATCAAGCGTGATCTTTGCTCAGGATACGTCAATTACGACCAACCGGACAACACGGGCGACACCAACGCCGACACCGACGGCGGCTGAACGCGAGCGTCAGCAAAGACGGCAG
>JBGTKR010000237.1:0-8772 GCA_041744535.1 Pyrinomonadaceae bacterium | reverse complement strand
GGAAGGTGGTTAAAATAAAAGTTACGGAAATGTAACCCGGAATATTTTCGATCATCTGATTCTTTCGTCTTTTTCGATTTCGCCGTCACGAATCGTGATGACGCGATGGGCTCTTTCGGCAACTTCCTTTTCGTGCGTAACGATAATTATCGTATTGCCTTCTGAGTGCAGTCTTTCAAAAAGCGTCATAATTTCCGCACTCGTGGTTGTATCTAAAGCACCGGTCGGTTCATCCGCGAGCAGGATCGAAGGATTATTTACCAAAGCTCTGGCAATCGCTACACGCTGGCGTTGTCCGCCGGATAATTCATTCGGTTGATGTGTAATTCTGTCGGCAAGTTCCACCGCCGTCAGCGATGCAACTGCTCTTTCGTGTCGCTCGCCCGAACTCATTCCGGCGTAAATAAGCGGAAGTTCGACATTGTGCAGGGCGGTTGCACGCGACAAAAGATTAAAGGTTTGAAAAACAAAACCGATCTCCTTGTTGCGGATGCGTGCCAATTCGTCGTCCGTCATTTCGGCAACCTGTTCGCCGTTTATCCAGTATTCGCCTTTGGTCGGCGAATCGAGACAGCCGATCAGATTCATCAAGGTTGATTTACCCGAACCCGACGGTCCGATAATCGCCAAATAATCGCCCTGACGGACATCGAAAGACACATCCCTCAATGCGTGCAGCTGCTGGTTTCCCATTTTATACGTTTTCCAGATGCCACGCATTTTTATCAGCGAATTATACGGATGCGACATTTCGTTTCCGTTTGTTTTAAGATTTTCCGGTTCTGTTTTCATTTTTAATGATTTAAGATTTAAGATTTAAGATTTAAGAGTCAAAACAAATCTTGAATCTTAAATCTTAAATCTTAATTTTGCATTGATGCTAACTCTTTTCTTTATCGCCTTCTTTTTTGACCTGTTTTTTAACGACATCACCTTCCTTAAGAGAATTTAAAACGCGGCTCGGTCCGGTAATAACCTGTTGTCCGGTTTCGAGTCCGCTCGTTATCTGAATATCGGATTCGCCCGTGATTCCGGTCGTAACCTCCACGAATTTAACCCGATTTCCATCCATTAGGAAAACTCCTTTGATCGTTTCATCTTTATCTTTTTGGGGCTTAGGCGGAGTATTCGTATTTTCTACGGTTTCAGAATCATCGTCAGGCTTTTTCTCAACCACAGCCTGAATCGGAACGGCAATGACATCTTTTTTTACATCGGTCGTAACTTCAGCCGTTGCACTCATTCCCGGACGCAATCCGTTTTTTATTACATCGGGAATATCCTTTAGTTCGATCACTACGCGAAATTCCTTGGCTTCCTGAACATTTATCGTGTTTGAAAGTCCGCCGGATGTTTGCGACTGCCCGACGGCTAAAGGAGTTTTTTGCGTAACTTCTCCTTTTATTTCCTGATCTGCAAAGGCATCAACTTTGATAATCGCGGGTTGACCGACCTCGACCTTATCAATCTCGGTTTCATCAACTTTTACCTCGACATTGATGGTGGACATATCCGCAATCGTTAAAAGCGGAGTTGTGGATAGTCCGGCTACCGCGAATGTTCCGACCTTTGTCGGAATGTCGGCGATAACTCCGGCAATCGGGGCGACTTGCAGAGTTTTATCACGCTGATTTCTCGATCCGCGTAAGACCGCCGCCTGCTGATTTGCTCTTGATTGGGAAGCATTTGCACTATACGTTGCAGTTGAAACCGCACGTTTTGAATCTTTTACTGCAACATCCTGCTGATTGGCTCTGGCTCTTGCTTCGCTGACTCTGGCTTTCGCTTCTTTGACGCTGTTTTGAGAAGTTCTGACGGCAATATTTTGAGATTTAAGGCGTGCCTCTGCATTATTTAAGTTAGCTACTGCCGTATCAACGCGGTCTTTTGCCTGATCGTATTCGAGACGGGATGCGATACCGCTTTCAAGTAATTCTTCGGTTCTTTTTAATTCACGACGGGCGGCATTTACTTCAACTTTATTGCGGTCAACTTCGGTTTGTGAAGCAACAACCTGCTGACGAGCCGAATTTACATTCTCTTCCGCCGATGCAACCTGTTGAAGTGCGGTATTAATTGCCGCTTCCTGTGCGATCAAACCCTGTTGTGCCTGTGAATACTGATTTTGGGCGGCTGTAACCTGCGAGCGGCTGCCCTGCACATCATCGCGGGCGGCATCGAGTGCGGCGATCTGGGCATCGGTGCTTGATTGAAGCTGATTCGGATCAAGCCTGACCAATTGCTGACCCTTCTCGACAATATCGCCCTCTTTGACATAAATTTCCTCTATTCTTCCCTGAACTTCACTCGACAAATTGATAAACTGAATCGGTCTGATCTCGCCGGGGGCGGTAACGGTTGAACGCAATTCAGCCTGTTTCTTGGTCGTAACAATCGTAACTTCCGGTGAATCGGAACGGGTTGCGTAAACACCGGCAATAATTGCCACGGTCAGAACAGCTAAAAATGATAAGCCTATGATTATTTTACCTTTTCGGCTAACTGCCATTTCTTATTTTCCTCTAAATTGATTTTTATAAATTTATTATAATTGATAACGCAAAATCTCTGTATTGTCAGCGTCTGAAATTTGTTACGATAAATCATTCTAAAGAGTTTCAAAAAAGAAAATAAAGTAAAAGTAACGGATAACGGATAACGGATAACGGAAAATGGAAATCAGTCCACTCTTATCTTAATATTATCCATTATCCATTTTCCATTATCCGTTATTCGACGCTTGCCATTTACGAACTGAGATTTACGCGTTAAAATACATTTGCGATATACATTTATAATAAATAAACAAATCTTTTAGGTGAAATGCAGATGATAAAATGCCAAACTTGCGGGACGGAAAACCTTGAGAGTTCACAATTTTGTGAGGAATGCGGAGATGACCTAAATAAATATCAGGCACCCGAAGTGTCCGGTATTGAAGTAGATCAACCGCAAAATATTAGTTCGCAAAACAAAGAAGTTCCTATTTTTCAATCGGCAAATGTAACATCGGTAGGGATTCCGCCAATTAACGAGGAACAGGAAGAAACTTCCGACCTTGACGAGAATGAAGATAAAGATGCCGAGGATTTGAAGCGAAGAGGCGTTCATTCGGTTTTAATTATTGAACGCGGGGCTTCAATCGGAACGGAATTTCCGCTGTCTGCCGATGAATCAACCATCGGACGCTGGGATGCCGATAACGGAGTTTTTCCAGACGTGGATTTGGATGCTTTTGACCCGGAGGCAAAGGTTTCCCGCAAACACGCTCGAATAATATTAAAAAATGATACGTATTTGCTGGAAGATTTGGGTTCAACCAACGGAACTTTTGTAAATCGCGGAAGAAGACTTATTCCCGGCAATCCGCACCGTTTGCAGGATGGCGATGAAATTATTGTCGGCAAAACATTTCTGCGGTTTAATATCGAACAGTAATTTTCTATTATAAATAACTAATTTGAAATGATTCAGTTTATCTGAATTTCTCAACAAAACTATAAAACAAATGGCTTATTGTCACGAATGCGGTTCTGAACTCGGTGAAGCAGAAGGATTTTGTCCTTATTGTGGAATTACGCTTAAACCTCTTGCAGTTAATCAGGAACAGGAAAAAGAAAACGAATTTGTTCACGAGGTCGTTGATGAAAATACGGAATTGAAAGAGGAGCAAGCATTGGAGAACTCTGAATCGGACGTGGATCTTTCAATGTCGGAAACGGTTATGGTCAATCCCGATGACTTTAAAGTTGACAATGTGAAATCCGATTCTGTTTCTCCACAGGTAATATCCGAAAAATTTGAAAGTGATACTGAAAATGTTGTTGCCGAACCGGAAACTCCGGCAGATGCAGCGAACGAGCAAGAAAATCTAAATAAACGAAAATTAACCGATGAAGTAAATTTAGAACAGATCAATCAGAAGGGATCGGCAGTGCAAATAATACCTGAGAATGATTTTTCTTCTGACAAAAAAGAAGAAATCCTTGAAAATAATCAGCCGTCAAAAGATTCCCTTAGCGATAATCTTACTTTGGAAAGTTCGTTTGAAAATACCTCTGAAACATCCGCCGATAAAGAATCTGAGATTTCGGCGGTAGTTGTGGTTGAAAAAGAAGTTGAATCGAACGAATCGGATTTTGCCGAGCCGTCTGATGTGAAGATCGAAACTCTATCTGAAAATGTAAAAAACAGTGAAATTGCCAATGATTCGGGGTTTGACGCGACAATTCCATACATTCCGCCGAAAGTTAAAGACAAAACAGAAGAAGATTCTGTCCGACCGGATGAAGAAATTGGTAGTACAGCAGACGATCTTCTGGAAATAGACGAATCCGAATCTCCAGAATCAGTTTCTAATAAAGGTATCGAAAATAAAATCGTCAGCCCCGTTGAAAATGAACCCGACAAGGATTTCTCTGCCAAAGTTGAACAACAGGAATCTGTTAAAGATCAAACACCTACGTTCAAAAAACCAAAAGACGATTTCAAGCAACCGATTTTTAATAAAGAAGCCGAAGCAATAACAATGATACAGGGTTCTAAAGAATTAGTTCCTCCAAAACCTTCGGAATCGCCGCAAAAACAAGACCAAGCAAATAACGAGGAAGTAATTTCTTCGACCACGCCAAACATAAACGCAACCGATACAGGCGGAAAATCAGCCAAATTAAAACCTTTGGATGAGGGAACTGTTTTGAACGGGCGTTACGAGATTGTCCGCAAGATCGGCGGCGGCGGAATGGGAGCGGTTTATCTTGCCAGCGATAAAAATCTCGGCGGTGTGCTGCGAGCCGTTAAGGAAATGGTTCAGTCCTACATCGAGGAAGAACAGCAGGATAAAGCCATTAAGGACTTCAAACGCGAGTCAATGCTTTTGACTTCGCTCGAACACACATCAATCCCGACAATTTACGATTATTTTTATGACGAAGGCGAAGCAAGATTTTATCTCGTGATGAAATACATTTCCGGCGGTGATCTTTCGGCACGTCTGAAAGCCGCTCCCGAAGGTCGTCTGGATGAAAAAAGCGTGGTCGAATGGGGAATTCAGATCGCCGATGTTTTAAGATATTTGCACAATCGCCAGCCGCCGATAGTTTATCGTGATCTGAAACCGGCGAATATTATGATAGACGGCAATTCAGACCGCGTGATGCTGATTGATTTCGGAATCGCCCGCTGGATAAATAAGGAAGAAAAAGGTGTAACGGCAGTCGGCACAATGGGTTACGCTCCGCCGGAGTTATTCAGCGGAAATGTCGAAGCACGTTCTGATGTTTACAGTTTAGGTTCGACGATGTTTCATCTAATGACCGGAGCTGATCCGCAAAGTAATCCGCTGCTTATCTTTGATTTTCAAAAACATCCGCGTCCGCGACAAATAAATCCGAATCTCTCCGATCAGATCGAAAAAATCTTGATGCGGTCGGTGGAATATAGTGCCAATAAAAGATTCGAATCCGCCGAAAAAATGCGGGATGCTTTAATAAAACATCTTGAACATTTAAATCAGGGACGGGTAACTTACGGAATAACACAAACACCGAAATCGGTCGGTTTAGAGGAGCAGCCTGTTTTTTGCGGTTTCTGCGGACAAAAAATTGTTGCCTCAGATATGTTTTGTGCATTCTGCGGAGCAAAACAACCGCTTGCTTCACCCGGCGTTCACTCGGAAGAATATGTCCATTTAAATCAAACCGCAAGATTGGTCATTGCCGGAACGAGCGAACTCGATTCACCTTCGTTTACGCTGGAAAAAACCGAAAATCTGGTCGGCAGACGCGATCCGTTGTCGAACATTTTTCCTGAAGTTGATCTGTCGAAATACGATCCGCAAACAAAAATTTCACGTAAACACGCCCGAATCTGTCGGGACGGCGATCATTATCTGGTAGAGGATTTAGGTTCTTCCAACGGAACATTTTTGATTTCTACAACGAAGGATAATTTTAGACTAGAGCCGAACAAAGCTCAGATGCTGAATGACGGCGACAAAATAAAAGTAGGTGATACGACCTTGCAATTTGTTGTTCAATAAAAATTCTGAAATTATAAATTATGAGTGCAAGAGCAGAAAAGGTTATTCCTGCAAAAAAAATAAATAATAAAGAGTTGATCGTCGGTTTTAATCCTGAAAAATTAAAAGCACCCGTTTTATTGAGATGCGGTGCTTTACTGATTGATTATATTCTGATTATCAGCGTTCCCGTTATAAGTCTTTTACTTGGAAGATATATGGGCGATGACGGTGCAAAATTATTAAATAATGAGATAAGCAATGCCGGATGGCTGATCACATTTCTTTTAGCGGTTACGAATTTTTTGATTTTCCCGATGTTCAGCGGGCAAACCATCGGAAAGGTTCTGACCGGCTTGCGAATCACCACGCTCGATGGCAAAGACCCGAAATTGTTTTCTTTATTTTTACGCCATTTTATCGGGTATCCGCTGACACTTTTGACGGGCGGACTCGGTTTTTTTGTTGCTCTCTTTAATGAAAAAGGACGAGCTTTGCACGATCTTATCAGTAAAACAATCGTTGTTTACGGGCGACAGACCATTAAAAAAAGCGTGATAAAAAGAAAACCCGCTGAAATAGTGAAAGTTAATAATAACAAAAACTGAAACAGCAGAAAATTATGCCCCAATTGATTGTAAAAAATGCAGATAACAGTGAGGAAGTTTTTTCGCTTTCGCGTCTGCGGACGACCATCGGACGTTCAGCCCGAAGTGATATTTGTATTCCCGACGCTTTTGCTTCCAGACTGCATGCCGAATTAAGACAGGAAGGCGATGCTTATTGGCTGCAAGACCTCGGTTCGGCAAACGGCACACGCTATAACGGGACGGCGGTCAATAATCCGATACCGATTGTCTCCGGCGGCGAAATTCAAATCGGCGAAACCTCGCTTGTTTTTGAAGATGAAATGGCGGAAAAGAGTCAGAATGCAACGCTTATAACCGATAACACACAGGCTCTCGATCCTTCGCTGACGATTTCTTTTTCAAGAAGAAAAAATCCGACATCGGAATTTTTGGAATCACAGCATTCCTCCCGCAACGATCTTTTAGGATTGATAAGCAAGGTCGGAGTTACACTTTTATCTTCAACCGGTCTGGAGGATACTCTCGATCAGGTGGCGATGCTGGTTTTTGATGCAGTTCCGGCGGAACGGGTTGTAATTATGCTGCGGGATGAAGATCAAAATGACGCAATGAAGATCGCGGTCGCACGCGAACGCGGCAAAGACGGTCAGCCCGAAGAAGTTCGCATCAGCCGGACGGTAATGCAAGAAGTTATGGTCAATGGAAAATCCGTTTTGACCTCCGATGCTCAACACGATCCGAAATTTGCCAGTCAGACAATGGCTCTGCTCGGAGTCCGCTCGGTTCTGGCAGTTCCTTTAAGTGTAAGCGAAACAGAGGTTTTCGGCATAGTTTATGCCGATTCCCCGACTCACGAAACGACTTTTTCCGAAGAACATTTAAATATCCTGACGACACTTGCCTCGGTTGCTTCGATCCGTGTGGAAAATGCAGCACTCATGGAAGAAAGGATCGAACGCGAAAGAATGGAAATGGAACTCGAACTCGCCACCGAAATTCAACAGCGTTTTCAACCTTCTTCTCCGCCGAATTTGGACGGTTATGAATTACAGGGAATTTCGTTCGCTTGTTATGAGATCGGCGGTGATTATTACGATTTTATACCGCGTCAAAACGGAAATATGCTGATCGCACTCGGTGATGTTTCCGGTAAGGGAACAGCCGCCGCACTTTTGATGTCGAGTCTGCACGCCGCTATTCACGCACAGGCGGCGGCAAACAGTTCTTTGACGGAATCGGTCAAAGCCGTCAATGAATATCTTGCCATAAATACTCCGACCAATCGGTTTATAACTTTTTTCGTTGCCGAACTCGAACAGCAATCCGGCGAACTCAAATATATCAATGCAGGTCATAATCCGCCTCTCGTCGCCCGTGCCGACGGAAGCGTGATCGAACTCGAATCCGGCGGCTTCCCACTCGGAATTATGCCGATGGCTGAGTTTGAATTAGGCAAGATCAAACTCGAACACGGCGAATTCGTCGTCGTTTTTTCCGACGGAGTTTCGGAAGCGGAAAGCGTTGACGGCGAAGAATTCGGAGTTGAAAGACTGACAAATGTTATTAAAAGCAATATGCACAAATCCGCCGCCGGACTACGCGACAAGATAGAATTTGCATTGTCGAACTTTACCACAACTGCTCCCGCTAATGATGATATTACGCTCGTTATTGTTAAAAGAGTGTGAAAATAGTGGTAAGTGGTAAGTGGTGAGGGGTAAGTTGTAAGTGAAAGAAATTAAATAAACTACACCACTTCTTTTTATTTCAAATTTCAGATTTCAAATCTCAGAACTAATAACGCTTTTATTTGAAATCTGAAATTTGGAATTTGGAATTTGATGGGTTACTTTATTTTACCTCTGTTACTAAGTGGTAATACCATTTACCATAATAAATTATGCAATAGCGTTTTGATAACCTCAACTTACTGAGTAGTTTGCCGATTGATAAATGATAAATGATAAATGATCAATGGTAAATGGTATAAGTTATGAATTTCTTTCACTTATCACTTACCACTTACCACTATTTATCACCCATTCTATGATTTAAAATCTCGATCTTTTCAAACGGCATATCAATTCCGGCGGCGGTAAAGGCATTGAAGATTTTCTCACGCAGTTCAGCACGAATCGGAATATGTGTTCGCACTTCATCGAG
>JBGTKR010000236.1:0-3122 GCA_041744535.1 Pyrinomonadaceae bacterium | reverse complement strand
AAATTAAAAGTAAAAGCCGACAAAGAGGGGCAAAGCACATTTTTTCAAAACTACATCAAGAAAAAGGCAAAAGGAAATTTAACAGGAATCCGTGCGATTTACCTGCGTTTTTACGACGAAAAACTTTATCAGATCGAATTCTTTTACGAGCAAAATTACCGCTGGCAAAATCTCGAAAGCCTGCTTGACGATCATTCAGCAAGAAACAATTTCCCAAGAGAATTCTGGCAAACCGAATACGGCTACGCAGACGCAAACTGCAATGGTTTTTCACTCAATGCCGATTATATTTTGAATCCGCACATTCAATTAACAAACGATGCAGTCGCCGAAATTGTGGAAGCGGAAAGAGAAAAAAAGGAAAAAGAGAATTAGAAATTCACTTGATTCTATCGTCGGGATTTTCCGGTTCGACATCGGGAACGGCGGCTAAGACTTTCTCGAATGCTTCGCGTGTTCCGCGTTTTGCTTCGTGTTCGAGAAATTCGGTTTGAAGCATTGCGGAAAGTTTTTCAGCGGCGGCACTTGCCAGAAATTGTTCCAGCGAGAAACCTTCCTTTTCGGCAAGTTCTTCTAATTTTTTATGTAAAGAATTTGGTAATTCGACTGTTACTGCACTCATAGTTTTCTCACGATCTCCAAAAAGTCTGACGGCGAAATTGCTTCAATTCCAAAAGTTTCGATGTTTCCGAAATCTTTTAGGTTGAATGTAATAATATAATCGGCGTTTGAAGCAATTGCCAATTCTAAAATCATATGGTCTTTTGCATCCTTTAACCAAGGTCGCCAGCGAAAATAAATACTTTGCTTGTGCGAATAGTCGAGCGTTTTTCTGATAAAACTTAAAACGTCGGAGTTTGAAATATTACTCGGTTTTACGTCAGGACGCATCAAAACATCCAGATATTCAAGATAAAGCGGAACAGAAACGGCTAATTCAAATTTCGGCGAAGGCAGCATTGAAATAAGTGCAAAAGATGCTCCACTTTTTGAACGTAACGCCGCCGCTAAAAGATTTGTGTCAAAGATAACCCGCAAGATTTTATCCTTTGAAAACATTTCTTATTTCCTTGACTGTCTGCGGATTTTCCAGAGCCGATAAATCACCGGCATCTTCGCCTAAATATGCCGAACGGATTACGCGACGCATCACTTTGGCGTTGCGGGTTTTTGGTAAGGCGGAGACGAAATGGATTCGTGAAGGTGTAAGTGGTTTGCCCATATCTTTGGCGATCAAATCCCTTAATTCTTTTTCCAGTCGGAACGCAGGCGACTCGCCTGCACCGTCGTCATCAGACGGCGGAATATTCGTTTGACCTTTAAAGTTTTCGGCGTTTTTTTCGTGCTTTGCACTCATTGCAGGCGGGTCGCCTGCGTTCCCAGTCAAAACACAAAATGCGACCATTGCCGTTCCTTTTATTTCGTCGGGAACTCCGATGACGGCGGCTTCGACAACTCGTTTATCGGCAACCAATAAACTTTCGATCTCTGCCGGTCCGACTCGTTTTCCGGCGATATTTAATGTATCGTCCGAGCGTCCGAGAATATACCATTGATTATCTGAATCTTTGACGGCAAAATCGCCGTGAACCCAGATTTTATCGAACCTTGACCAATATGTTTCGAGATACCTTTCGTTTTCTTCCCAAAAACCGCGAGCCATTCCGATCCAGGGTTTTCTGATGGCGAGTTCGCCGACTTCGCCCGCTTTGGCAGATTCGCCGTTTTCATCTAAAATGTCCGCCGCCATTCCGGGACACGGTGCGGGAAATGAACCGGGTTTTTGCGGCAGAAGCGGATTTCCCATCAGGATTCCGCCCGAAATTTCCGTGCCGCCGGAATAGTTGATGATCGGCAGTTTGGAATCGCCGACTTTTTCAAACAGCCAACGCCAAGGTTCTGGATTCCAAGGCTCGCCCGTTGAGGCAAATGCTCGAAGCGATGAAAGATCGTGTTTCTTCGGCAAATCGTCGCCTTTGGTCGAAAGCACGCGAATCAATGTCGGCGAAATTCCCAAAACTTCAACTTTGTGTTTGGCGGAAAATTCCCACATTCTGTCGGGATTCGGATAATCGGGCGAACCGTCATAAAGCACCATCGTCGCACCATTTATCAACGCCCCGTAAATCAACCAAGGTCCCATCATCCAACCGATGTCCGTTACCCAAGAAATCCGTGTGCCTTTCCCGACATCCGTCCCAAAAGCCATATCCTGAGCCGCTTTTATCGGAAACCCGCAATGCACATGAGCAATCCCTTTCGGTCTGCCCGTCGTGCCTGAACTGTATAAAATTATTGCTGGATCATTAGCATCGGTTTTTTCTGAATGTCCTTCTTGTGAACCAAATTTGACAGCATCACTTAAAAGAACAGACCAATCTACGAATTTAGGTTCATCAACTGGGAAGTCTTTTTCAATACGGGAGACGCAGAAAACTTTTTCAATAGTCGGACATTTATCAATGACTTGTTTTGTTACATTGAAAGTATTTATATTTTTTCCTCTACGCGGAAACCCATCGCAAGCGAAAATAGCTTTAGCTTTTACAGCTTTCATTCTTGATTCAATTGCAGAAACTCCGTAACCTGAAAACACAGGAACAGCAATAGCACCAATTTTATTTATAGCTAACAAAGCAACAATTGTTTCAGGTATCATAGGTAAATGAATTCCAATTGCATCGCCTTTTTTTAGTTTGTTTACTCTTAAACCAGCAGCACATAATTCAACTTCATCAATTAAGTCTTTATATGAATACTTAACAACGTCGCCTTCTTCACCTTCCCAAATTATCGCAGGTTGATTTTCAACATCCGTTCCGATCCAGCGGTCAAGACACATTTCGGTGATATTCAAACCGCCGCCAACGCACCATTTTGACCATTCGATGCCTTCGGAAGTGTCCAATAATTTTTCGTAAGGCGGATCGAATTTTATGTCCATGAATTTCAAAACTTCCGTCGTAAAACTTTCAATATCTTCGATTGATCTTTGATAAAGTTCGTCCCAACCCGAAACGCCGATCTGTTTCATAAATTTCGTCAGTTGAGCCTTTTCGATAACTTCGTCGGACGGTTTCCAAGCGATTGGCAGATTTTCAAAAGTGTTTGATTCGTTCATA
>JBGTKR010000235.1:0-20221 GCA_041744535.1 Pyrinomonadaceae bacterium | reverse complement strand
TCAATCCGTCCGTGTCCTTTCTCTAAAGTCTCGGTTTCAAAGAGCAGTTTATCCCGCCCGACATTAAACCCCGCTTCCGAAAACATCTCTTTCTGATTCTCTTTCAAGCCGATCAAATATGTTCCTTTTGCCGGCACTATCTTTTTTAGTGTTTCAGGTTTCAAATGCAGCGGATCAAGACTTATCTTCTGCCCGGCTAAATCGGTGTTGGTAAGCATTCGCCGGACAACTTTTACTTCCGAATCTTCTTTAACTGTAAAGACTTCTTGCGACTCCACTTGTCCGCTTTCGTGAGCAACCGAAAGAACTATCGTTTCGCCTTTTGTCTTTCCTTTTTCAATACTTCCACGAAGCTCTTTGCCATCAATGGCAAACCATTTTCGCTCTTCTTTATTGAGTTTGATTCCATATTCGCTAATTATCAATTCATCAAAGACTTTGACCGAAACCTTTTCCAAAATACGCGGCAATTGTGCCCTTGAAACCGCCTTTTTCTTTTCAATTCCCAAAACCTCCACTAACTGCTCATAATGATTGTTCAAATGTCGCCAAACAGCCGATAAATTACCGTCCCGATGACACAAAAGAGCAAGCGTAACTCCAACTAAAACAACGGCTAAGTCGTGCCTTTTCCCACGATCGTCCCGTAAATCCAAACCATCCGCCGATTGTAGTTTTTCAAAAAAACTCCTATTATCTTCTTGACAAGGTTGCATATTGATTTTTTCCTTTTTAGTTACTGTTAATATCTAAAAAGTAATCTATTGCTCCCTTGTTTTCAATTTTTATGAGAAAGCCCTAATATAAAAAAGGCTACGGTGTGGAAGACATAACCTTTTTTGATATAATCTTGAAAACTTTTATTGATCTTCACGAATCACGATATTCCGCCTTGCCAATTCCGCGACGAATTTTTCCGAATCAATGACTTTTTCCTGCGGCGTTGCTCCGCGTTTGCTGACTTCGCCTTTTGCCGACATTTGAGCAATGATCGAAGCGGGAAAAGCCGTTGTTCGCATCATCGCACTCAAACCCGTTTTTTCATCAAATTTGTCAACGATGTCATATTTCAGATGCTTTGTTTCGCCGTTTTTCGTGCCGATAAATTCGAGCCGGATCAGGACATAATCCGGTTCGTCCGCCGGAAGATGTTTTTGAAGAAGTTTGCCGAAAACTTTGCGGGGTTTAATAGTTTTGCCGCCAATTTCTATTTCTTCGCTCGAACACAAACCGAGATCAATCATCGTTTTGAACTTGCCGCAATGTCCGGCGTAGCGAATCGTTTTATAATCCAGTTCTTTTATTTTGCCCAGGAATGTGTCGGGCAAGGTCGAAGTTCCGCCCGATGTCTGAAAGGCTTCGAGTTCGGGAAAGCCTTCAAACGATAAATCCTCCAATTCGGTCATTGATTCGATTTCGGTGATTTTACCATCACGAATTACGCGGGCTTTTTCAATGTATTCATTGATTAAGCCTTCGACCGAAAAAACGAGTTGGTAATCGAGCGGCGGTTGCGGATTTTGCGGCAGACCGCCGACTCTGATGTGAATTTCGTGCGTTTCGTCAAACCGTTTCGCCCCGTGCATTGCCAAAATAGAAACCATTCCGGGAGCAAGTCCGCAATCGGGAATAATGTTTATTTCCGCTTTTTTTGCTTCTTCGTGCAAACCGAGTTGTTTGTCAACAACATAATTATTTCCGCCGAGGTCGCAGAAATTCGTGTAAGTTTCGACGGCGATCTTGGAAAGTTCAAAATTATACCAGTAATTTACGCAAGAAATCGCCGAATCGTGCTTTTCCATTGCCGAAACGGTTTGCTCATTTTTTGAAACGTCCAATTTAATTGCGGAAAGTTTCGGCGAGTCTATTTTTGCGGCAATCGCTTCGGCTTTTGAAAAATCGGAATCGGCAACGGAAACTTTTTCAACTTCCGGCGAATTATAAACAAGATCATAAACCGCCCCGTAACCCATACGACCTGCACCGAGAACTAGAATTTTCATATCCTTCGTAAGATAGTAAATGGTAAATGGTAAATAGTTAATTGTTAATAGTAATTTTGGTTTTCATCTCCGCTATTTACTATTTACAAAACTACCATTCTTCAAACTCTTCGGGTTCTTCTTTCTCAAGAATTTCACCGGCGTATTTCCAGACTTTTTCCTTCCAGAGTTTAAGTTGTTTCGTAATTTCCAATGCAGCTTGCGGATGTGAAGCGTTTCTGACAAGTCTTAAAACTTCAGCCGGAACAGAAACTTCATCATCGGCATTTTCCGTTATCGTCAAATTAACTTTACTTCCGACATTCGGCAGAAGCCGGGGCAAATAGATCAACGTCCCGCGTGGTCCGACATTTTCGGTTAATCCCTCTTCCGATATTTGCTGCCCATTTTCATCTTTCCAAATTACACGAATCGGAAAAGTAATTATGTATCGAGTTCCTCTACGTCGTTCTTGCATATTAAAATTTTTCTCCATTCATCAAGCAGGTCTTTGAAATATACGAAATAAGAATAAATTAGTCTATCAAAGAAAGAAATTTTTGGCATTTTTCCCGACAACCGATTTTCGGGGCTTGACAAATTTTCAAATTTGGCTATTATGTTTCGATTGGACAAATTATGTCTAAGCTGTTAGGGTATTTAATTGTTTTGGTTAATCTATAACTAAAACATACCCAAAGAAACATTTTTTGTGGAAACATAAAATTAGATTTAGCCGCAAACAACAAGGGAATTTTATAAAATATCGGTGTGCAGACACCATTTTTTATTATGCGGCTGAAAATTAAAAAATATAGGAGAATGATTAATGAGAAACGTAGCGAGAGGTCGCTTGTTTTTACTTTTGGTCGCTTTATTAGCAGGAGTTTTTTACTTTCAACCAGAAGTCGAGGCAGTAACCATCTTGGCGAAATCCCAAGAAAACATTCAACAATTAAATAATAACGAATTAAAACAAAATACATATAATAAACAAATAAATTCAGAAATTAATAAACAAACAAATTCAGAAATATTAAATACAGAAGATACAAAAGCAAATAATTCAGACGACGATAATTTAGAAGAAGCAGCGGAAGCAGCTTCGGAAAGTAAAGCAAGAGTTTTTAAGGCAACGGCTTATTGCTTAAGAGGAAAAACAGCATCGGGCAGAATGGTCAGACGAGGAATCGTCGCCGCCGACAGGAGAGTTCTGCCGCTCGGCACACGAATCAGATTAACTGCCGGAAAATACAGCGGAACTTACGTTGTCGCCGACACGGGCGGAAAAATCAAAGGTCGGGTTTTAGATATTTGGGTTCCAAGCTGTGCCGAAGCAAGACGCTGGGGACGCAGAGCTGTTCAAGTAACGGTTCTTGGAAAATCGAAAAAACGCAGAAAAAGAGAAGAATAATAATTTAACAAAATATAATTTAATAATTTTATAAAAACGAGAGCCGCTTCAATTTTTTGAAGCGGCTCTTTATCATACATTAATGAAAATAAGAAAGTGTTTTCAAACATTTTTGTCGGTTAAAATAATATTCTAAGAAATCATATATTTTTACTTTTTACTTTTTACTTGGTGCTTATTCGTATTTACACCGAGAATTTTCTTAAACCACCAACGCAGACCGACGAACAAAAAGCGATAATCTTTGAAAAATTCGGGCGGTTTTCCTTCAAAATAATGTCCGATAAACTGCAACGCCCAGCCGCCGACAAAAAGCATCAGCGGAATCACCCAAAACCCACGCACAAAAAGGCACGTCGGCAAAAGCAGGATCGAAAGTGCGATCATCGGAATTCCGACGGTGTGCGTTAATTTATTTATCGGATTCACGTGCGATTCCGCGTATTCTTCGATCCAGTCATCCCAATCTCTGCCGCCCATCATAACTTTTATTCTCCTTTTGAAATTTGCCGTCTATGATAACTTGTTTTGCCGTCTTTGATAAGCATCACAAGTTGTTTTCCGATAATTTGCAAAAATGTGGACTGCATTCAAGACAATTTTTCATAAAATCCCGCTTCCAAATTATCATCTAACTTTTGCGTTTCTTTTAATTCAAAACCTTTCAAAAATCCTTTCGGCATAAAAGCATCGGCATTTTCAACCGTTTCGGGAATTTTCGTAACGATCCATTTATCAATAACTTCCGCAAAAGTTTTATAGGTTTCCGCACCGCCGATTATAAAAACATCGCCGCTCAGATATTTTGATAAGGCAATGACTTCATCCTTGCTCCGCATCAAGATCGCATTCGGCTGATTTTCGATTTCGCGGCTGCGGCTTAAAACGATGCTCAAACGCTTCGGCAGAGGTTTTCCGATTGAATTCCAAGTATTAAAACCCATCACAATCGCACTATTAAGTGTAGTTTTTTTAAAAAATTTCAAATCTGCCGAATAGTGCCACGGCAGTTTTCCATCTTTTCCGATTGCGTAGTTTTTTGCGATTGCAACAATTCCAATAATCATTTTTACTTTTTACTTTTTACTTTTTACTTTTTACTTCAATCTTCGCCCCTTTGTAAACGGAAACTTCCGAACCTTTTGCCATAAAGATCGAAAAAGGTTTCGCGTTATTCAAAAAGGCAAATTGTTCGCCGTAGAGTTTGCCGAAGTCGGCTTTTATCTCGAAATCATTAACCGCAAAAAGTTCCCACTTCGGATGCTCGACTTTGTATTCATCGGTGCGATTTTCGCTTCGTTTTGTGTAGCCCCAATAATGTTCGATGATAAATTCGCCGTGCGAATCCGCAGCGGGAACACCCGTATTTTCGCCGATATTAACCGCCATTTTATAACGCTGATCGCCCTTCCACCACGCATAAACCAATTCATTCTCGTCTTTAGCGTGGCTCATTTCCCATTTCTCGTAAGGCTCGCCGTAGAAAATTTTCGCAACTTTGGCAATCGCCGTTTTCGGCACGATTTCCTTTATAAAAGTAACGCCGCGGCGGATTTCATTTTCCGTTTCCCGCTTGACGTAAAAACGCAGATTTACTTCCTCGAAATTGATATGCAGCGGAATCAGGAAACCCTGTACGCGGGTATCGAGAAACATAAACGCCACAAGGCTCACAAAACATTTGCCGTTATGAAGATCGAGTTCCGTTCCTCGCGGCACGAATCTTTGCAAAACAGACGGCTCGATCTCATAATTTGCCATCACCAAGTCCTGCCATCTTGCCGTCAGAAATTTTTTCATAAGATTTTATAACATAATAAGTTACGAATTACACGATTTTGAAGAATCGGGCGGATGTGATAAAAACTTTTCTCTCACAATGTTGTTTGATATTTCCAAACAAATATGCGGAAATTATGTAAGGTTAAAATACATTTTCCGAAAATATCTATGTCGCAAAAAGATTTACCACCGAGCATTAAACCGAATTTTATCGGCGGACATTTTGTAAAATTTCGTCGCCGTCCGATTGATTTTTTGACCGAATTGGCAAAACTCGGCGACATAACACACTTTAAACTTTTCAATGTCCCCGCATATTTTCTGAATCATCCCGATCTGATTCGTGATGTGCTGATTACAAATAACGCGAAATTTGAAAAGGGACGTGCGTTAAAGCGTGCGAAAGGGCTTCTCGGTGAGGGACTTTTAACGAGCGAAGGCGAAAAACATCTAAAGCAAAGACGTATGATCCAACCGGCTTTTCATCGCCGACGCATTGCCGAATATGCAAAATCAATGGTCGAATACGCAACTAAAATGCGGGACGAATGGCAGGACGGCGAAGTCCGCGATATTGACAAGGAAATGATGAAACTCACCTTGCAGATCGTCGGCAAAACTCTGTTTAGTGCAAATGTTGATGATAAAACCGATGAAGTAAGTCGTGCGATGACTTCATTGATCGAGATGTTTAATTTTCTCGTTGTTCCGTTTTCGGAGATTTTGGAAAAACTGCCGATTCCTCACGCGAAACGATACAAAACCGCACGCGAAACGCTTGATCGGGTGATATATCAAATCATCAATGAACGCCGAAAGGAGGGTATTGATAAAGGTGATCTTTTATCAATGCTTCTTATGGCACAAGACGAAGAAGACGGCGAAGCGATGTCGGATGAACAAGTCCGCGACGAAGCCTTGACATTATTCTTAGCGGGACACGAAACGACTGCAAATGCAATGACCTGGACATTTTATTTGCTGTCACAGAATCCCGAAAAAGCCGCCAAACTTCACACGGAATTAGACGAAATTTTAAACGGTAAAACGCCTTCGATGGAAGACGTGCCGGAACTGAAATACACCGAATCCGTTTTCGCCGAATCAATGCGGCTTTTCCCTCCCGCGTGGGCAATCGGCAGACTTTCAACCGCAGAACACGAATTCGGCGAATACGAAATTCCAAAAGATGCTCTGGTAATTCTAAGTCCGTATATAACCCAACGCGACGAAAGATTCTGGGAAGATCCGAACCAATTTATACCGGAACGATGGGAAAAACAATCCCTCAAAGAAGCGGGAAATAAGCTGATATATTTCCCGTTCAGCAAAGGCGTTAGAAGCTGCATCGGCGAAAGTTTCGCGTGGATGGAAGGAATTTTGCTCGTCGCAACTCTGGCAGACAAATGGAAATTAACTTTAATGCCCGAACAGAAGATCGGTTTAAATCCTTTAATGACTTTGCGACCGAAGTTCGGGATGAAGATGATGATCGGGAAAAGGTAAAAAATTTCTTTATTTTATGCTAAAATTTTGTTTATGATGAATCAATCAAATATTTCTTCAAACATCGCTCGCCAAATTCTTATGGAAGCAAAGGAAAACGGCGTTTCTGTTGAAGACTATCTAAATGAGGTTGCGAAGGAAAAACCAAGCAATGGAAACAGTGATTTGCCAAAAGTCCGCAGGACGAAAACGAGAGTTGATTTTACTAAGCAACATAGATGGTTGGAAGAAAACCAAGATAAATATGTTGGTAAGTGGGTTGTTTTAGATGGCGATAAACTTATCGGTGCAGGCGATGACCCAAAACCATTTGTTGATGAAGCTCGTGCAAATGGAGTTAAAATTCCTTTTGTTCATTTTATCGAAGATGATTCTGTTGCTTTTACAGGAGGATGGTTGTAAAAGTGCATACTCTCACGTTTGAAAAGCAAATAAAATACTCTGAATATCAAAAAGGAATTGGAATAAATATCGTTCTTATTGCAGATGAAAGTAATCCCGTATCTGCGGTAGCTAAATTAGATACAGGAAGTGAATTCTGCCTTTTTCAGAGAAAATATGCCGAATTGCTTGATTTGGAAATTGAACAAGGAATTGAAAATCCGATGCGGACAATAAACAGCAGTTTCAATACCTTTGGTCACGAAGTTAAAATCCTGTTTTCCGGTTTTGAACTATCTACAACAATATATTTTCCCGAATTAGAAATATCAAGAAGTGTAGTTGGTCGAACAGGATTTCTCGATATGCTGCGAATCGGTTTGGTTGAATATGACCAACTTCTCTATTTTGACATTTACAACGAATAAATAAACGCCGGTAAGAATTAACCGACTTTCGTTTAATCCAAATCTTCAACACCTGTTTGCAAACGTCCCATAATACTTGCGATCACCGTAATCAATTCATCGGGTTCGACGGGTTTTGAAACGTGATTTTGGTAGCCCGATGATAATGCACGCATACGATCTCTGGCTCTTGTGAATGCTGTCAAAGCAATTGCAGGGGTTTGTTTTTGCTGTGTATTTTCGAGATGGCGAATTTTGCGGATCAGAGAATAGCCGTCCTCTTCGGGCATTCCGATGTCGGAAACTAAAATATCGGGATTTTTGTCCTGAACTTCGGACAAAGCGTTGGCAGCGGAATCGGCGGTGATGACGGTTGCTCCGTAGAATGTCAAAGCCTGTTTAAGCAGTTGGCGGGTGTCTTCTTCATCGTCAACGACCAAAATTAAAAGTCCGTCGAGATTCATTTTTGAATCTCTTTCCAAACCGATATTTCCCGCCGAAGGTCTGACTTCGGAATCTTTTTCATCCGGTGAAATAACGAGCGGCAGACGAACCGTAAATGTCGAGCCTTTGCCTTCGCCTTCGCTTGTAACGTGAACCGTTCCGCCGTGCATTTCGGTGATGTGGCGGACGATTGCCAATCCCAAACCCAAACCGCCGAATTTCCTGATGCTCGAAGCATCCGCCTGTCGAAAACGATCAAAAACATAGGGCAGAAATTCTTCCTTGATGCCGACTCCCGTATCTTTTATATGCAGATTGACGAAATCTTCCTCGCGTTCGATCTCCAGTGTAACTCTGCCGTCATTCGGTGTGAATTTGATCGCGTTGGACAAAAGATTCCAGATAACCTGCTGCAGACGGTTCGGATCGCCGGAAATGTGGCTGATCTCGGAATCGGCTTTTATTTCAAGCCGTATTCCTTTGGCTTCAGCCGCCGGACGCACCGTTTCAAGTGCGGATTCGACAAGGTTGACCGGTTTGATCGTCATCACTTCCAATCGCAGTTTGCCGGAAATTATCCGCGAAACATCGAGTAAATCTTCGATCAGACGGTTTTGCGATTCGGCGTTGCGGACGATGGTGTCAACCGCTTTTTCGGTTGATGTTTCGTCCAACTTCCCCTTCTGCATCAAACGTCCCCAACCTAAAATTGAATTAAGCGGGGCTCTGAGTTCGTGCGAAACGGTGGCAAGAAATTCATCCCGCATCCGATTGGCGATCTCGGCATCTTTGCGGGCGGTTTTTTCATTTTCAAGTAAGCGTTCGCGTTCGCTTTCGGCTTCCTTGCGTTCGGTTATGTCCGTTATAGTCCCGTGCATTTTTAACGAATCATCTCCGTTTTCCTGAATTTTTCCGTGTGCTGAAATCCAGTGAATTTTTCCGTCCGCCCGTTTGATTCGCGTTTCAAAATCCCACTCTTGTTTGTTTTTAATGGCATTTTGAAATTTTTCGTTGACATCTTCACGGTGTTCGGGCAGGACGTGCTTGAGAAACATTTCATACGTCCATTCGGGGAGAAGTTTTTCGTATCCGAAGATCTGATCGTGGCGTAAAGAGCGTGTCGCGGTATCATTTTCGACATCAAGACTCCAGATGCCGACCTGTGCAACATCTAAAACAAATTCCATTAAATCTTTGCTTCGGTGCAGAGCGGCTTCAAACTCGCGGCGTTCGGAAATATCGCGTGAAGTGGCGATCAGACGAATCGGCTTGCCGTCTGCCCCGAAAACGGGAGCAACCGAAACATCCCACCATTTGCCCTTTCCTTTTGCCGTTTTGCAAAAGCCCTCAAAGCCTGCGGTTTCACCTTTTGCGGCGGATTGAACTGCCTGATAAGCCAATTCGTTTTCATCTGCCTGCCAAAAATCCATCCACTGCTGACCGGCAATCTCGGAAAAATCATCAATCTCCAACATATTCAGTCCATTCGCATTCATCGAGTGAAGCGTGCCGTTGAGGTTTAGAACTTTTACGCAGTCGGGACTGTTCTCGAAAATACTGCGGTTAAATTCCTCGCTGTTCTTGAGTTGCAATTCGGCTTTTTTACGGTTGGTGATGTTGATATGAGAAATTACCGCCCCGCCCTCTTCGCCTTTCATTGAACTGATCTGCAGCATAAACCAGCGGTTTTCGGTTGGTGAATGACAGGGGTATTCGTGATTGAAGGAATCTTTTTCGCCGTCCAGAATCGCTTTCAGATTTTTTGCTATGTAAGAAACTTCCTGATCCGCTTCGCTTGAATTTTGACAAACCGTTAAATAATTTTGTCCGATTCCGGTAGAAAAAATCTTATGATCGTCAGAATTGGTTTGGGCAAAATTTGTCCAGGCATCATTGACCGCTGTGATATTGCCGTCTTTATTTACAACGGCAACGTGAGCCGAAAGCGAATTGAGAATCGCATTGGCAAAATTTTCGCTTCGCCGCAAAGCATCTTCGGCTTCCTTTCGCGGTGTGAGGTCGAGTCCCGAAGGAATAAGATGCGTAATTTGTCCGTCATCGCCGTAAAGCGGAGCCATCATAAAATCTATCGGAATGAGTTTATTTTCGCCAACCCGAACATTTACGTCGTATCTGACTCTTTCACCGGACACAACTTTTTTTATGGTTTCCTCTAATTGTTCCTGAATTTCTTTTGAATAAGACCACCAATATGTATCGGCAAAATTTTTCCCGACAACATCTTCCGCCTTGAGTGAAGCGGCATCGAGTGCCGTTTTATTTACTTCAAGCAGAGTTCCGTCGGGCGACAGAACACCGACAAATGCGAATAAATTATCAATAATATTTCTGACATTCTGCTCACTGCGTCTGAGCGTAAATTCGCTTTCTTTGTGATCGGTAACATCACGGCAATTTCCGATCAATTGTTTGACATTGCCGTCTTCGTCGAGTTGAAGCTGCCCGGTGCAGTGATTCCAGCGAATTGCTCCGTCAGACATCATAACTCTGAATTCAACATCAAATCTTGATTTATCGGCGAGAGATTTTTGAAAAAGTTCCTCGATCAACCCGGAATCTTCTTCGTGAACCCGGCTGAAAACAGATGATATCAAGCCGTCAAATTCCTTATCCGACAAACCGAACAAATTCAGCCCGCGTTCATCGAGTTCGACACCGTCCGTTTCGGGATTAAATATCCAGGTTCCCAAATTACCTGCTTCCAGAGCGATCTGTCGGTATCTTTCGATTTGTTCACGCTGAGTTATCTGTTCTTCGAGTTCATCGTTTTTATGTTTTAATTCCTTCGTCCTTTGTTCAACCCGAACTTCTAAATCTTTATTTATCTGCCGCAGATCATCTTCCGCCGCAAAACGCTTTTTTGTTTCGCGTCCGATGGCAAAATTTGCAAATACCAAAGAAATTATACCGAGCGAAATGCCTAAAAACAGTAATATCAAAGTTCTGAACATACTGTCATTTAAATCTCTTTCACGAATTTGCAGAAGCCTTTTTTCCTCATCCTTCATCTTTTTGACCGAAGAACGAATCTCATCCATTAACCTCATTCCCTGACCGCTTTCGATAGTTTCACGGGCTGATTCTATTCCTCGGTTTCGGCGTAATTCGATCAATTGTTTTGTATAATTTGTTTTGCTTTCGACCTTTTTTATTAAACTTTGAAGTTCGGCTCTCTGTGTCGGATTATCACCGACAAGGTTTTGCACCTGCTCCAAATTCTGTTTGATATTTCGGGAGGCTTGATCGTATGGTTCTAAAAATTCCTCATTGCCCGTAATAATATAACCGCGTCCGCCGGTTTCGACATCAATCGCAAGGCTTAAAACATCGTCGAGTTTCAGCAGAACTTCCTGAGTGTGTTTTGCCCAACTCAAGGCGGAACTCATAGATTTTGCACTATTGTAAGAGTAAATGCCTAAACCTGCGAGAATTATGAGTGCAAATAAGAATGCGATTTGAATTTGTCTTCCAACCGATAGTTTTGTCATTTTATAATCCCTGAATTTATGAGTTTTATTTTAGCTACTATGAACAAATTTGAAAAGTTAAGCGTAATATATTATCACGAATGCAATAGGAAATAATTCACCACAGAGCCGCACAGGACACAGAGATTTTATGATACAGAGAACAATGATTTTGATTTAATAAAAAATTATGATTTTACGAACACCCGACGAGAGATTTGAGAATTTACCCGATTATCCGTTTGAGCCGAATTATATTGATTTTAGAGAGGCGAGAATGCACTTTGTTGATGAAGACGATGCGGATTCAAGCGAAACGGTTTTGATGCTGCACGGCGAGCCTTCGTGGAGTTTTCTGTATCGTAAGATGATTCCAATTGTCGCTAGGGCGGGACATCGTGTTATCGCTCCCGATCTGATCGGTTTTGGTAAATCGGATAAATTTTCTGACGCTGAAGAATACACATACAAGATGCATGTGGACAGCATCAAGAATCTGATCGAAAAACTTAATTTACAAAATATAACGCTAGTTTGTCAGGATTGGGGCGGACTGATCGGGTTGCGAATCGTCGGCGAAAATCCCGAATGGTTTAAGCGAGTCGTTGCGGCAAATACATTCTTACCGACGGGCGATGAGGAAACTCCGAAGGCGTTCAAAATGTGGCTGAAAATGTCGCAATCAATGCCGGTATTTCCTGTCGGGAAAGTAATCAAAATGGGCTGCAGGACAAAACTTTTAAAAGAAGTCATCAACGCTTATAAAGCACCTTTTCCGAAAGAGAAATACAAAACGGCGGCACGAGTTTTCCCGACGCTCGTGCCGATAACGCCGGACGATCCGGCTTCGGATGCCAACCGAAAAGCGTGGACAAACTTGCGTAAATTTGAAAAACCGTTTTTGACAGCATTCAGCGACGGCGATCCGATCACAAAAGGTGCGGACAAAGTTCTGCAAAAAGAAATCCCCGGCACTAAAGGTCAACCGCACACAACAGTAAAAGGCGGCGGACACTTTTTGCAGGAAGACAAGGGCGAAGAATTAGCTCAGGTTGTGGTTGATTTTATGGAAAGGACTTAAAGAAATTAAACACACTTTTGATTGATGATAATTTTGGCAGAAATTAGAAAGTGTGAAGTTTTATTAAAGAGAAACAATTTTCCGCAAAGTCGTAAAGAACGCAAAGAAAAAGAAGAAATCGAGATTAAAAGTCCCCGATTTCTTCTTTTTTTCCTTTTTGCTTATTAACCTTAAATTGCTTCCGCACCGACTGCACGGTTGAAAAATAAATACAAATCGTTAAAATCCTGCAAAGCTTTATTTAGAATCAACGGCAATTGTCCTAAATCTTTCGAACTTACGATGAGATTTATATTTCTCAAAAATGCTTCGTGAGCGTTCATTGTCGTTACACCGTCCTGAATCGAAACTAAGAATAAACGTCTTCTTTCCGCCGCATACATTGCATTTATTTTTTGCTGAAGAACCGCCGCACCGCCGAGTTCGGCGGCAAAATCGGGCGAGAACAGCAAAATTTCCGTTTTGCCTTCGCGGAGTCTTTCATTTGCCTGAGCCGGACTTTCAGCCAGATAGACCTTGAAACCGGCATTGACCAAAGTTTTGGCAACTATTTCACGTTGTGTGCCGAGACACAGCAGAATGCGGCGGGGTTTTATGCTTTCCTCGTCGCTGCTTTCGAGAACCTTATTTTCGGTCTGCAAAGCGGAAAGTAAAGCCCGCAAAGCACTGTTTATCTGCACTTCAGATTCTTTTGCGGAAAAATCCCGGGCATTATCTTCGACCGCCGGAGCGGGAGAATTCGACTGCAATTGCTGAACGGCTGACATATCTTTGCCGGGCGTAACCCGAATCATATTCTGACAGCGTGGACACCGAACCGTAAAAATTTTGGTCGGAATTTTTGACTCGTCGAGTTGGAGCGAAACTGAACAATTGTCGCAACGTATAATCATATTTTTGTTGGTTGTTAGTTGTTGGTTGTTAATTGCGGTAATCTGAGTTTTTATTTCTTACCTGCAACTGATAACCAATAACTAATGACTATCGAATATTTATTCCATCAAATCCAAAACCGATCCGGCGGGATTCTGCGGTTTCGGCAGAGGCGGGGCGGCAGGAATTTCTTCCTCAACCTTATCTTTTTGCTCTTGAATATAATCTTCAGTCGAACCCAAACCTTTGAGTTGGAGCAGAAGATTATTTTTGTTGGTCGCGTAGGATAAACCGTCATCTAATGTTATGGCTTCCTTCAAAATCAATTCACGGATAACACTATCAAAATCCTGCATTCCGTCTATTTCGCCGTCGCGGATCGCATCGAGCAGAGTTTTGCCTTCGGACTCGCCTTTTTCGATATATTCGCGTGTTCGCGGATTGGATTTCATAATTTCGACTGCCGCAGTTCTGCCTTTTCCGTCCGATTTTGGAATCAGACGCTGCGAAATAATGTAGCGGAAAGTCTGTGCGAGGCGTGTGCGGATGATTTTTTCTTCATTTTTCGGATACAAACCGATGATCCGGTCAACCGTTTTTGAAGCGTCAATCGTGTGCAGGGTTGATAAAACAAGGTGTCCGGTTTCGGCGGCTTCGAGAGCGATTTCCGCCGTTTCCAGATCACGCATTTCGCCGACAAGTATGACCTTCGGGGCTTGCCGCAAAGCCGCACGCAAAGCGGACGCGAAATTTTTCGTGTCGGAACCGACCTCGCGTTGATTGATCGTGCATTTATTGTGCGAATGCAGAAATTCTATCGGGTCTTCGATGGTTACGATGTGATAGCTTTTTAAGGTGTTTATCTTATCAATGACCGCCGCCAGAGTTGAACTTTTACCCGAACCCGTCGGACCTGTAACCAAAACCAGCCCGTTTCGGAGTTCACAAATATCGGCTAGCTGCGGCGGAACATTCAAGGACTCAAAACTCGGAATTTCGTGCGGAATCACACGCATTACGATTGAGAAAGAACCGCGTTGCTGAAAAATATTGACACGAAAACGACAGCGTGCAGGCAGACTCCAGCTTAGATCAGCCGTCCCCATATTAGCTAATTGTGCCGAGGCTTCCGGGTTATCCCGCAGAAGCGACATTGCGATCATTTCCGTCTGAAATGCCGAAAGTTTTCCCAAACCTATCGGCGAGGCGGAATACAAAGAGCCGTTAATTTCTATTTGCGGTTTCTGTCCGGTCGAGAAATTAAGGTCGGAAACATTATCGGAGATGAGCAGCATCTGCTCTATTATCGGGGCTACATCAAGCAAACTCATTTATGGAAATTACTCCTTAGAAGTGGTTTTTAGGAAAAGATTTGAGACATTAGAAAGGGTGAAGATTGAAAATTGAAGCATTTGCCGCTTCGAACTAAATCTATTCTGACTTATCTGATCTTAAAATGCAAGTAAAATTTTAACTTCGTTAAACTATTTTTAACCGTGAAAATTTTACTCATTGTATTTCTTAAAATTTTGAGTAATATTTTCCGCATCGGATAAGATTCCGCTGATAACCGCAACTGAATCTGCTCCGGCATTTAAAACCTCCTGAAAATTTGCATAATTTATCCCGCCGATGGCGACAACGGGAAATTCTTCGATCTCTTTACGAATCTTTTTAAAACCTTCAATACCGATAACTTCATCAGGATTTTCCTTGGTTGGTGTCGCAAAAACAGGTCCGACGGCAATATAATCAATCGGTTTGTTTTTTGCCTCAAGTGCTTGTTCGAGATTATGAGTCGAAAAACCGATCACGGCTTTTTCCCCAAGAATTTCTCTTGCCTGTTCCGGCGGCAGGTCGTCTTGTCCGAGATGAATTCCGTCGACTTCGAGCGTCAAAGCAATATCTACGCGGTCATTTATTACAATTTTTACATCGTGTTTTCGGGCAATTTTCAAAGCCGCTCGTGCCGATTCAAAAAAATCCGTCGGCGAAGCATATTTTTCCCGCAACTGTATAAACTTTGCACCGCCTTCGATCAATTTTTTAATTTGTTCGGCGTGTGAAAGTTTGGTCAAACTCGCATCTGTGATCGGATAGATTTTCGGAAGTGAGAACATTTTTATTTCAGAGTGATTTTGACATTAAGTAAGCATCTTCGCCGTTGCTGTAATATTTATCCAGTTTTTGGATGATGACGTAACCGTATTTTGAATAAAGATTCTGGGCGGCGAAATTGCCGACGCGGACTTCCAGCACGACCGAATCGAAATCTTTTTTGAGCAAAACATTCTCGGCGTGGTTAAGTAATTTTCTTGCTAAACCGCGTTTACGATGTTCGGGAGCGATTCCGATGGTCGTAATATGTCCGACCTTTTTATTGTTTGCGACGATAAATATAAATCCGACGATCTTTTTTGAAGCCGTATTTAATTGATAACCCAAAACATCCGGGTCGGTCAGCAGATAGTTAAATGTCGCTTTGTTATAATTTTCACCACGCTTAAAACAACGCAGATTAAGCAGCAGAATTTCCTTCAGATTCTTTTTCGTCAAAGGGTGAATCGAATAACTCGTCGGCGGTGCAGGGATAATTATCTCCGGCTTTTCATCAAATTCAGCCGGAATAAAAAACTCCTTGATCTTTTGCATTACAGCCATAAATCAGTCAGCAGTAAACGGTTAGCAGTCAGCAGTTTTTTATGGAACTGACATCTGTTCACTAAAATCTAAATAATCAGCATACAATCGCCGTAACTGTAAAAACGGTATTTTTCGCGGACGGCGTGTTCGTAGGCTCTCATTATAAAATTATAACCGCCGAAGGTCGAAACTAAAACCAGAAGCGAGGATTTCGGTAAATGAAAATTTGTCAAAAGTCCGTCAATCGCTTTGAATTGATAACCCGGCGTGATCGTTAAATCCGCTGTTTGCTTGCCGCTTTTAAAGTTATCGTTGGTTGAAAAACTCGTTTCCAAAGCCCGTGTCGTTGTCGTTCCGACGGCGATAATTCTTCTGTTTTCAGATTTCGCTTTATTTAAAGTTTCCGCCGTTTCCGTTGAAATTTCAAATTTTTCCGCCATAACTTTGTGTTCGGACAGATCGGAAACCCGCACGGGTTCAAAAGTTCCGTAACCGACGTGCAGAGTTATTTCCGTAATTTCTACGCCCTTCGATCTTATTTCGTCTAAAATCTCCGGCGTAAAATGCAAACCGGCAGTCGGTGCGGCAATTGCTCCGCGTTTTTTTGCGTAAACGGTTTGATAACGGCGGCGGTCTTTATTCAAATCAAAACTTTCGCGTTTGATATACGGCGGCAGAGGCGTTTTTCCGATCTTATCTATGATCTCATCAAAATCCTCTGCACAATCAAATCGGACAATAACGCGACCTTCCGAAGTTTTCTCCAAAACTTCTGCTGATAAATCTTTATTAAATTCAATTTTCTTCCCCGTTTTCAAACGCTTCGCCGGACGTGCCAGAGTTTCCCAAGTTCTATCTTCGATTTCTTCAACCAGAAAAAGTTCGACTTTTCCGCCCGTTTCGCTTTTACCGAAAAGCCTTGCGGGAAAAACTTTTGTATCGTTTAAGACAATGACATCGCCTTTTTTCAGATAATTCGGAAAATTAAAAAACTGCTCATCCTTTAAAATCCGCTTCGAACGATTTGCCAGCAGCAGCCTTGAAATTTCGCGTTTCTCAAGAGGATTTTGAGCGATCAGATCATCAGGTAATTCATAATCAAATTCGGAAATCTGCATAGTTTGAAAGTAATATAAAAAGATTCAAAGGCAAAATTGCAGTAAATGTTTTCTTTTTAGTTTTTAAAATATCCGATGCCGAATGGAAACGATAGTTCATCTGAAATGAATCTAAAATCTGCTCAGATGCGAATAACATAAATAGAGGAATAAAAAATTATGGACAGACGTGAATTTTTAAAATCGGGAACAATCTTGGGAACTTTGCTTGCCGTTACCGGAGTTACGCTTAATTCGGCGTGTAATGCTCAGACGGCGGCAACCAGCAAAGCGGCGATGAGTAAAGCTGATGATCTGCCGTTTAAGAAAATAATAAAAACGGATGCCGAATGGAAAAAGATTCTGACTCCCGAACAATTTAGAATTACCAGACAAGCCGGAACTGAAGCACCTTATTCAAGTCCGCTTAATGACGAAAAACGTAAAGGAATTTTTGCCTGCGTCAGCTGTGATCTGCCGCTTTTCAGTTCCAAAACCAAATACAATTCGCACACGGGTTGGGCTAGTTTTTACGAACCGATCAAAGCAGTAAATGTTGCGGAAAAAGTTGACAAAAGTTTGGGAATAACGCGGACGGAAGTTTTATGCAATCGCTGTAATGCTCATCTCGGTCACGTTTTTGACGACGGTCCAAAACCGACGGGTTTGCGTTACTGCATCAACGGTGTGGCGATGAAATTTATCAAAGCGGCTTAAATACTCAAAAAAAAAGGCTAAAACAATCTTCTATGTTGGCGAAAGCGGTTTGATTTAAGTAAAGTAACTTCTGCTTTATGAATATACTTTCGCTGGAAAATATCAGCAAAAATTTCGGTGTTAAACCTTTATTCGAAGATGTTGCCGTCGGCTTTGAAGATTCCGACAAGATCGGAATTATCGGGGCAAACGGTTCGGGTAAAACGACGCTTCTGCGGGTGATCGCCGGAAAGGAAACTCCCGACACGGGCAGAGTCGTGAGAGCAAATGACCTTTCGATTTCTTATTTATCGCAGAATCCCGAATTTATTGAAGACGCAACCGTTTTGGAAACGGTTTTTGCGGCGGCGGACGGCGTGATGAAATTGATTCGTGATTATGAAATTGCCTGCGATGAACTGACGCATAATTATTCCGAAGAAAATCTCGAAAAAGTTTCCGAACTCCAACACGAACTGGAAATTTCAGGCGGTTGGGAAATTGAAACGAATGCGAAAAATGTTCTAACCAGACTCGGAATTACCGATACTTCCGCCAAAATGAAAACGCTTTCGGGCGGACAAAGAAAGCGTGTCGCAATGGCTCACGGTTTGATTACAAAGCCCGATCTGCTGATTATGGACGAGCCGACAAATCACCTGGACGCGGACACGATCAGATGGCTTGAAGATTATCTTAAAAATTACAAGGGAGCGTTATTGCTCGTAACTCACGACCGCTATTTTCTTGACCGCGTTACGAATAAAATTTTTGAAATTGACCGCGGAAAGGTGCAGGTTTTTCGCGGGAATTATTCTTATTATCTGGAGAAAAAGGAAGAAAGGGAAACTCTGATCGAGGTCGAAGGACACAAACGCGAACAGCGTATTAAAAAGGAATTGGCTTGGCTGCGGACGGGTGCAAAAGCCCGGACGAGCAAATCAAAGGCACGAATCAATGCCGCTTACGACCTGATGGCACAGCCGAAGGATCAAAAGAAAGATGAAATTGATATTGCCGTCGGCTCAAAGCGTTTGGGTTCAAAAATTATCGAGATCGAAAACATTTCAAAATCTTACGGCGAACAGAAATTAATTGACGGTTTTTCTTATCTCTTAAAACGCAATGATCGCATCGGGATTATCGGAGCGAACGGTTCGGGCAAAACGACCTTGCTTGAAATTATTACCGACCGGATCAAACCCGACAGCGGTAAAATTGAAGTCGGCGAAACGGTTCAGATTGGATATTACGATCAGGAAAGCCGTGCATTAAACGAGGATCAGCGTGTTATTGATTACATCAAAGAGATCGCCGAATACATAACTACGGTTGACGGAAATCAGATCACGGCAAGTCAGATGCTGGGCAAATTTCTGTTTCCGCCGAAGACGCAGTATTCATTTATCAGAAATCTTTCGGGCGGAGAACGTCGCCGACTTTATCTGCTCAGAATCCTGATGGCTTCGCCGAATATTCTTTTTATGGATGAGCCGACCAACGATTTAGACATTCAAACTTTGATTGCTCTCGAAGAATATCTGGATGATTTTGCAGGTGCTTTGATCGTCGTCAGCCACGACCGCTATTTCCTTGACCGCACGATTGATAATATTTTCAGATTTGAAGGCGAAGGGAAAATTACCGAATATCCGGGAAATTTTTCGGCTTATCTGGAAAGAAAGGAAAAAGAAGAAACGGAAAAAAAGAAAACTGAAAAGGAATTTGAATCAAAACCCGTTCAAAAAATCGAAACTGCTCAAGATAATGTTCCGAAAAAACTTTCTTATAAGGAAAAACAGGAATTTGAAAAACTGGAATCCGACATTGCCGGAGCGGAAGACCGTTTGGCGGAAATTGACAAGGAATTGATGGAATTTGCAACGGATTCATATAAACTCAACGAACTTTACACCGAAAAACAAAGGCTTGAAAATCAATTGGAAAAAGATGTCGAGCGTTGGGCGGAACTTGCCGAAAGAGTTGAGCTGTAATTTATCAAATGTTTTTTCGTCAGTAAAATTAATCTCCGCCGAAAAAGATGTATAAAGCGATTGCGATTGCCACCATCAGCCAGAAAACAGCCGATGATCCGCGAGTCTGAACGGCATTTTTTTGTCCGATGTTTTCATAAAGTCTATGTTCCGCCGGGTTTTCCTGTATCGCTGAATAGTTTTCCCGCAGACCGGCTTTTGAGATTTCGACATTCCTGTTTGCTTCCAAGCGTTCAACCGCTTCTTTTGCCGTTCTCAGATCCGCCCCGAATGTTTCACGAAAGGTTTTTATTGCTTCGATCTTTCTTCCCGCATTGAGTTCGTTTTGAACCTCGGCGAGTTTTAATTCTTTCTGTTCACGCAAAGCGAATTCGGTCGGTTTTGCCGCTTCTATTTCGACCTGATGAACCGCCGTCGAAGGCACGATTATTTT